>NZ_JAYPMU010000003.1:0-246231 GCF_038130085.1 Halopseudomonas sp.
ATCGAAGGCTGCAAGGCCTGCGAGAACGTCGATATCTTCATCATGCACCCGCACAACCGGGTGTCCGAAGTGCAGCGTCGCCAGATGACCAGCATCCTCGGCGAGAACATCCATAACATCGCCATCGAAGGTAACTTCGACGACTGTCAGGAGATGGTCAAGGCCAGCTTCGCCGATCAGGGCTTCCTCAAGGGCACCCGTCTGGTTGCGGTCAACTCGATCAACTGGGCGCGCATCATGGCCCAGATCGTCTACTACTTCCACGCGGCCCTGCAGCTCGGCGGCCCGGCGCGCTCCATGGCGTTCTCGGTACCCACCGGCAACTTCGGCGACATCTTCGCCGGTTACCTGGCGCGCAACATGGGCTTGCCGATCAGCCAACTGATCGTGGCTACCAACCGCAACGACATCCTGCACCGCTTCATGAGTGGCAACCAGTACGACAAGGACACCCTGCACCCGTCGCTGTCGCCGTCGATGGACATCATGGTGTCGTCCAACTTCGAGCGACTGCTGTTCGATCTGCACGGCCGTAACGGTGCCCTGGTGGCCGAGCTGATGGACGACTTCAAGGTCAGCGGCAAGCTGTCTGTCGAAGACGACCGCTGGACCGAGGCGCGCAAGCTGTTCGACTCGCTGGCCGTTGACGACGAAGGCACCTGCGTGACCATCGCCGAGGTGTTTGAGCAATGTGGCGAAGTGCTGGACCCGCACACCGCCATTGGCGTGCGTGCGGCCCGCGAGTGCCGCCGCTCGCTGTCGGTGCCGATGATCACGCTGGGTACCGCTCACCCGGTCAAGTTCCCGGATGCAGTCCGTCAGGCTGGCGTTGGTGAAGCGCTGCATCTGCCTGCGCATCTGAGCGATCTGTTTGAGCGCGAAGAGCGTATGACCGTGCTGCCGAACAGCCTGGCTGACGTGCAGGCCTTTGTTGCCGCTCACGGTAATCGTGGCAAGCCGCTTTAAGCGAGCCTGCTGAAACAACAACGGCGCCCTTGGGCGCCGTTGTTGTTTGTGAGTGTTACTCGACCCGGGTCAGGGTCACATCAATATTGCCGCGGGTCGCGTTGGAGTAGGGGCAGACCTGGTGGGCGCGCTCGATCAGTTGCTCGGCCTGTTCTGCTGGCATACCCGGCAGGCTGACCCGCAGCTCGACTTCAATGCCGAAGCCTTGGGGAATCTGACCAATACCGACTACGCCTTCAACCGACGTGTCAGCCGGCATCGGCAGTTTGTCGCGACCGGCGACGAACTTCATCGCGCCAATGAAGCAAGCTGAGTAGCCTGCTGCAAACAGCTGTTCGGGGTTGGTGCCCTGGCCGCCTGCGCCGCCCAGTTCCTTCGGTGTGGTCAATTCAATATCCAGTACACCGTCGGAGGAGATGGCGCGACCGTCACGGCCGCCGGTGGCTTCTGCATAGGCGCGGTACACAACGTTTTCGATGCTCATATTGACTCTCCTGCTTAAAATTAAGCTGCACACAATCCAGTTGCTAACTATGAGTGCTTATTAAGTTGTGCACAATCTATTTTGTGATTCAGGCGATGAGCGGTGGTCGTTTGGTACGCGAAGCCCCGTGCCGGCATTGGCCAAGGGGTGCCTTCTCCAGTGTCGGCAGCCTTGTTGTGGGCGGTGCATTTCAGTCGGACAGGGGGAGGCAGCTTGTCAGCGATCTTAGCGCTGCTGGCGCGAATCATGCGAGCAAGCCGTGCGAGGCGAAGCTGCACACAACAACAGCGCCGACGGGCGCTGTTGTTGTGTGTCTAATCGGGCCGGTCAACGGCGCATACGTGTTACCGCGGCCGGACGCAGGTGGTGGCGAATCAGTCCCACTGGGATTTGGAATAGCTGAATACCGGTAGCGACAGTTTCCAGCGAATCGCCGCCATTCTCAGCAGCAAGCCCACGCTGAAGGCGGCCAGTAGGGTGACGCTTTCGCTTGCACCCTGATGCAGCAGGGCGAGATAGAGCAGCGCAACAACCAGAGAGACGCTGGCGTAGAGTTCGTGGCGCAACACCTGGGGCATTCGGTTGCACATGATGTCGCGGATAATGCCACCGAAAATGCCGGTGATGATGCCGGCCATAACCACCACAATCGTGTCGTAGCCCAGCCTGAGCGCGACATTGCAGCCAATGACGGTGAAGGCGACAAGGCCGATGGCATCCAGTACCAGGAAAAGCTGGTGGAGGTGGCGCATAAAGCGCGCCAGCACGATGGTTGCTAGGCCGCCGGTAATGGTGATGTAGATGTAAAGCGGATGTTGGGTCCAGGTGATCGGGAAGTTGCCGAGCAGAATGTCCCGAACGGTACCACCGCCCAGGGCGGTTAAAAAGGCGATGACGGCGACACCGAAGAAGTCCATGTTGCGTCTGCCCGCGGCAAGTGCTCCGGACATGGCTTCGGCGGTAATGGCAATCATATAGACAGAGGTAAGCACACAGTTCTCCTGCGTTTGCGTAGCCTCTCCCCCTGTCCTTGATACCTGAGAGTTTACAGGGTCATACCCTGCTTGCCCCTTCGGTGGGCTGCCATGCAGCCTCTCTCCAGATGGCGTTAATCGTGTCCACAGTGCTTGTGCCTGAGCGTTTATGGGAGTTTGCGCCTTCGGCGGGGCTGAGCCCTCTCTCCTGCGGGGTGGCGATTGTACCTCTGTAATGGCTGCAGGTGTTGTGTCGTTGGCTGATTCTGATCGATTGTCGCTTAACCGGTTGCGCCGGTTGTGTAGGGGAGCACCGGGCGGCGGCTCTCGGGTTATACTCCCGCCGCCGCGCCAGTTTCCCTTGCCGTCCCGCTGCCCCGTCTTTGATTGGCGCAATCGGAATGGCTCAGGGCACGCGGGTGAGTGAAACGGGGAGAGACCCTAGGAGTCCGAATGCCCTATCTTGTTGCGGTAACGCTGTTATGGGCTGTGTCTTTCAGTCTGATCGGGGAGTATCTGGCAGGGCAGGTCGACAGCTATTTTGCCGTGCTGACCCGCGCCATGCTGGCTGGATTGCTGTTTCTGCCGCTGTTGCGCATCCGCCTGCTGCCCCGCCCGGTGGTGCCGGGGCTACTGGTGGTGGGTGCCTTGCAGTTTGGCGTCACCTACATCTGCCTTTATCAGTCCTTCGAGTACATCTCGGTGCCCGAGGTGTTGCTGTTCACCATTTTTACGCCGCTGCACGTTGCGCTGATTGATGACCTGTTGAACCGGCGGTTCAGTCTAGGCCCGCTGGTGGCGGCCGCGATTGCGGTGGTCGGCGCGGGGATCATGCGCTACGACGGCCTGAGCGACAGTTTTATCCGCGGCTTTCTGATTCTGCAGCTGGCCAACTTCACCTTTGCCGCGGGGCAGGTGGGCTACGCGCATCTGGTGCGTCATTACGGGCTGACGTCGACCCAGCAGTGGCGCGGCTTTGGTCTGTTTTTTATTGGTGCGCTGATGGTGATGCTGCCAGCATGGCTGCTGCTGGGTAACCCGGAACGCTTACCGCACACCCCCCTGCAGTGGTCGGTGTTGGCCTGGCTTGGGCTGGCCGCCTCTGGATTGGGCTTTCTGTTCTGGAATCGCGGTGCTGCGCAGGTGGATGCCGGCACGTTGGGGATCATGAACAACGCTCTGGTGCCGGCGGGTTTGCTGGTCAATCTGCTGATCTGGAATCACGACGCGGACCTGCTGCGACTGGCGGCGGGCTCCGCGGTGATCGGCGCGTCACTCTGGGTCAATGCGCGCTGGTCGCGCTGGTTCGGCGCGCGTCCAGCGCAGTCCTGAGAGGCTCAGATCGGCCCGGCGAAGGTATCGCAGGCCTTGATGTCGCCGCTGTCGAAGCCGCGTTTGAACCACTTTACTCGCTGCGCCGAGGTGCCGTGGGTAAAGCTGTCCGGAACGACATCCTGACCGGCCTGGCGCTGCAGACGGTCATCGCCGATGGCACTGGCGGCGGTCAGCGCTTCGTCCAGGTCGTCCGGGTCGAGCAGTTGCCGTTCGCGGTTCGCGGCGTGGCCCCAGAGGCCGGCAAAACAGTCAGCCTGCAGCTCCTGGCGGACTGACAGGGCATTCACTTCGGCCTGGCTGCGGCCCGCTCCCGCCTGACGTACTTTCTGGCTGATACCCAGCAAGGTTTGCACATGGTGACCCACTTCATGGGCAATCACGTAGGCCTGAGCGAAGTCGCCGGGCGCGCCGAACTGCTGCTTCATGTCGTTAAAGAAAGACAAATCCAAGTAGACCTGTTGATCACCCGGGCAGTAGAACGGGCCAACGGCGGAGCTGGCGGTGCCGCAGGCCGACTGCACCCGGTTGGAGAACAGCACCAGGGTGGGCTCCTGATACTGTCTGCCGATGCTCTGGAATAGCTGGTGCCAGGTTGTCTCGGTGTCGGCAAGGACCACACTGACGAACTCGGTAAGTTCTTGCTCTGCCGGGGAAAGCGGGCGCTCGCTCTGCTGGGTGACGGGCTGGCCGCCGCCGAGCAGCAAGGGCAGTAGATCGATGCCGAGCATCTTGCCGCCGATGATGACGACCGCGCCGATAGCGAGAATCCAGCGCCCGCCGCGGGTGCCGATGAGCATGGGAATAAAACGCAGCAGCAATGCACCACCGGCACCGGCGCTCGAAACGCTGCCACCTCTGCGGTCTTCGATGTTGCTGCTTTGCCGTCTGCCTCGCCAATCCATCAGTCAGTCCTCTGTTCGGGTGTTATCTGCGCAGGGCCTTGCGGCCATATACGCGGGCGAATAGCCGGATGATACGGCGTTTACACCGATGTTTGCGTTGTTCCAGTTGATCAGCCAGAGCAGCGGCATCCGCGGTCGCTGGCAGGCAGTGCAACTGCAGTTCCAGATGGCACAGGTCCTGTAGCTCGCCGAGGCGTTCTCCCAGCCGTGCCAGCTGTTTCATCTGGTTGCTGGCGGGCAGTCTGGCATCGTGCAGTTGTTCGAGCTGGTAAAGGTAGTACTTGGACCACTTGCGGCAGCGGTGGTATAGCGCGTCTTGGTCGCTGCTGCAGGCGCGGCGGGCAAGGTTGCGTGCGCGCTTGAAGGTGCGCAGCAAGCCCGCTTGCCAGTGATCCGTTGCACCAGTGGCAGAGTGCGGCCAGTCGGAGAGCACCCTGGCGAAGGCGGCAATCAGGTGCTCGCTGTCGGCAGCGCTGACAGGGCGCGTGTTTGTCGCCTGCAGTAATTGGCTGTTGAGCGCAGTGCTGAGTGGTGTATCCAGGTCTTGAGAGAGCTGCTTGATCAGTTGCTGCTGAACGTGCAGATCACGGCTGCCAGCCAATGCTTTGGCGATCTGCCTGAGCTGCTGGTCCAGCCGGCGCAATCGGCGGCTGCCAGCGTAGGGGCGATAGAGCTGCAACAGTGCGCGCAGTCTTTTGCAGCAGATACGCAACTGGTGAATGGCGTCCGCATCTGGCGCTGCTCCGTTGGCGATAGGCAGCAGGGCACCACGCACGCGGTGACGGGCGGCTTGATAGAGTGGATCGGCATCGGGTGTGAGGGCCATCAGTCGAGTGTAGGCCAGCGCCGCGGGGGCGAAAAGGGCTGGTCCTAGCCGAACGCGGTGAGGATGCTGTCCTTTAGCTCGACCCGGCAGGCCAGCCCTAACTGACGATGACGCAGGGGCTCGGGGACTAGTCCGCGCAGCGAATGGCTGTCGATGGTCGGTGCCAGAAGGTCGATGTCGTCGCTAACAGCCATCACGGTTGCGCCCTGGCGGTGTTGCACCAGACTCAGGGCCAGGTCTTCGGTATCGACTTGCACGCTGGCCCGGTCTGCCAACTCTGGAAGCCGCTCGAGAAAGGCGTTGCGCAGCTCGCAGTCAAGCCGGTCGATCCATGGGTAGTGGGTTGCCTGCTCTAACGCCAGTGGCTGACTCAGTGACCAGCCGCGCGGCAGCAGCAGGCGGTATTCCTGCTCAAGCAGGGCGACAAAGTGGTAACCCTCCGGCACCTGCCGTTCACTCAGCAGCCAGAGGTCTGGCGCCTGCGCAGGTTGCGCGCGAACCTGCAGCCGGTAATCTTCGAGACGGCCTGCGGTCAACTGCAGCAGGTAACCGCTGTCGCGGCTGGCCAGGCTGGCGTTGATGCCGACCGACAGCGTGGGGCGCTCGATGCGCTTGAAGCGCTGCACCATCTCGCCAGCGTTGCCGAGCAGGCGTGCGGCCTCCTGATAGAAGGCCTCGCCTTCGGGCGTGAGGGTGACGCCTTTCTTGCTGCGACTGAACAACCGCAGGGAAAACTCCTGCTCCAGCTGGGCGACCGCGTTGGAAATGGAAGGCTGAGCGACGTGGCAGCGCTCTGCGGCAGCGGTGAGGCTGCCGGCTTCGGCGGCGGCGCAGAAGTAGCGCAGGCTGCGCAGATCCATCGTTATTCCTCAAAGGCCGGAAACTGGGCCAGCCCGGCAGCGACGAACTCGTCGTGAGCCGGAATGATCAGCAGCTCCGGGTCGCGCTGATGCAGCTCGTGCACGCGGTTGAGTTGTTCGCTGTTGCGTTCACGGTTGCTGTCGACGTGGGAGATCCACTGCACGAACACTGGTCGAGGTTTGTTTTGTTCAACTCCGCGTTCTGTCCAGCTGGTGTCGCCGATCAGAAACAGCCGCTTGCCGGATGGCAGATTGACGAATAGCCCCACCTGTCCGGCGGTGTGGCCGCTGAGATCGACCAGAATCAGCTGACCGTCGCCAAACAGATCCAGGCTGCGTTCAAAGCCCTGATAGGGCGAGGCCCCTAGCTCGACCTGCTGCCATTCGCGTTCGCCCTGCAACTGCTCGGCCAAAAATGCCGGTGGCTCGCCGTGGTCGCGCGCTTCCTCCAGTGCTCCGGGCAACACCTTGACGGGGACGCCGGGAAAGTCCGGCAGCCCGCCCAGATGGTCCCAGTGCAGGTGGCTGGGCAGAATGAAGTCTATGTCGCTGGCCAGGTAACCGGCCGCTTCCAGCTGATCGCGTGCCGGATTCAACTGCTCGTAGGCCAGTAGCTTGCGATTGATCCAGTTGTTCTGGGCAAACGCATCGGCGGTCTGGCGCCCCAGCCCGGTGTCGAACAGAAAGCGGCCTTGGGGATGTTCGATCAGCACCGCGGCGTGGACGAGGTGCCGCTGAAAGGTCCAACGCCCGCCGCTGACGACCATCGCTTCGGCTGCGCCACTGGAGACGGCGGTAGGGATGACGGACAGGCGCAGGCTGTCGACAGCGGGGGCGGCGAACAGCAGGCTGCTGCAGGCAAGCAGAGCGGGGGCAGCAATGAGGGCAAGTCGCTTCATGGGATGGCTCCGATTGGGTGAGAACCCACTGTGGCATCCGATGAAGAATAGGTTAAATATTCTTTATTGTTAGTTATGGAATAAAAAAATTATGACAAGGGCGGCTTGTGCCGCCCTTGTTGCAGCGTTTTACTCGTCAGCGCTGTCGCTGTTGCCTCGGAGCCTGGCCAGCACACTGTTGGCATCGGCCTTACCGGTGGCAATGCCGGCGCGTTGCAGACGGTGGTCCAGAGCGCTGCCGTCGTCTTCATCCTGCAATTGCTGCAAGGCGGCGCCAACGTCGCTGGCGTTGTCCTGGCGCTGGCGAATCCGCTCGAGCGAGCTGGCCAGGTCGCCCATGTGGGCCTGCAAGCCTCTGGTTTGCTGCCCAAGGTTACCCAGCAGGCGCTCGGCGCTGCGGTTGGCCCGGGCCAGTTGCAGTTCGCGGCGGTATTGCTGGTGCATCTGGGCGGCGCGGCGCAGTTGTTCGCGCAGTGTGGCTTCCTGACGCTGCAGCTGCTCTGCCTGCTGGCGCTGCAGCTGCAACTGGTTCTCCTGCGCGGCGATCCATTCGGCCAGCTCGTAGGCCAGCCCGGCCTCATCGCGCTCCAGGGCCTGCCTGGCCTGTTCTTCGCGCAGGGCCAGATCGGCGCTGAGTTGCTCGTTGCTGCGCTGCAGCTGCTTGATCGTTGCCATCAGCCCGGCCAGCTCGCGCTTGGCCAGCAGCATGGCGTTCTCGGTGTCGCGCAATTCCTGCTCCATGATGCGCAGGGCGTTGGCGTCGACCAACTGCTCAAGTGGCTCATGGGCGCTGGCGCGGAACAGGGTGCCTACCTTTCTCCAGAGTGTCATGACGGTTACTCCGTATATTCTTTCAGCAGTTGCTGGGCGCGGGCTTCAGACAGGCGATTGTGGATGCGCTTGCCTTCGTGTTCGTCCCGCATGGTTTTCGACAGGGTGATGGTGGTGCTGACCAGAAACAGCGCGCAGACCGACATGTAGCCTTTGACCAGCAGGTCGGTGGGCGAAAAGATCACGCCAACACCGGTCGCAATCAGGGCAATGGCGAACGAGGCCTTGACGAAGAAGATCCAGCCTGCGGAGTTACTGTTGATCTCGGTATCCATGGTGGTGCCTCCAGAACGTGAGTGGCGGCTTGGCCGCGGGCGCAGGGGTTGTGGCTGCGTCTGGAGCGGACTGTGCGCCGGTGCATTCGACGACGCCAGCGTTACCGAAAAGGTTGCGCTGAGGGTGGCTGAAGGTATTACATGGCAATACTTTCTAGTGGATCGGCCGGCCATTTTGCCGGTCATGCTTGGTAAAGGTATTGTCATATGGCCCAGACGGCAGCGATTGTCACAGCGTTGAAAAATGCGTTGAAGGAACAGGGAATTACCTACCAGCAGGTAGCGGAAGCGGTGGAGTTGTCGGAGGCGAGCGTCAAGCGGCTGTTCTCCGAGCGGCAGTTTTCGCTGCAGCGCCTGGACCAGATTTGTGCCTTGCTGGGGCTGGAGATCACTGACCTGGTGCGGCGTCTGGATCAGGCGCAGCGCATTGATGCGCTGAGTATCGAGCAGGAGCGGGAACTGGTTGGCGATGATCGCCTGCTGCTGGTGGCGATCTGCGCGCTGAATCGCTGGAGTCTGGCGCAGATACTGGAGACCTACCAGCTTAGCGAGGTGGAAGCGGTAGGTCGGTTGGCGCGGCTCGATCGCATGGGGCTGATCGATCTGTTGCCGGGCAACCGCATCAAGCCGTTGATCAGTCATGACTTTCGCTGGCAGCAGCATGGTCCTATCCAGCGCTTCTTTGAGCAGCAAGTGCAGAGCGACTTTTTCCAGTGTCACTTCAATCGGCCGGGCGAGCTGCGGCTGTTCCTCAGTGGCATGCTCTCGCCGCAATCCACCGAGCAGATGCACCAGAAGTTGCAGCGCCTGGCTCAGGCGTTTCGGCACAGCCATCAGGAAGACCTGGTGTTGCCGCTGGAGCAGCGCTTCGGCGTCAGCATGATCATGGCGATCCGACCCTGGGAAGTAGCGGCGTTCCAGCGCCTGCGGCGCCCGGATGCGTTGAAGTTCTACCCGGGGCACCCGCGGGAGGTGCTGGCATGAGTCTGCGGCAGTGGTTGGGTGACCGCTTGTATCTGCTGCAGTTGTGGCGTGATCGGGTTGAACTGCGCGATATGCGCTCCGGTGAAACGCTGATTGAGGCGCCCGTGGTGGTACTGCATGAGCAACAAGGCAAGGTCGTGTTCGTCGCGGCCGGGCGTGAGGCGCAAACCATGGCACTGGAGCAGGGGATGCGTCGGATGTGTTTTACCGATCACCCGCGGGTGTTGATTGGCGACTTCGCGTTGGCAGAAAAGTATCTGCAATGGCTGCTGAAAAAGGCTGGAGGAGCGCGACTGATGCCGAGTTCGCCGCGGGTGGTGATGCAGCAGTGCGATGGCCTGGAAGGCGGCCTGACGGAGGTCGAACTGCGGGTGCTGCGGGAGTTGGCGTTTGGCGCGGGTGCGCGCGAGGTACTGGTGCTGGAAGGCGCCGAGCCGCTCAGCTTGGAGCAGGTTGAGCAGGCCTTTGTTGCTCAGCGCAAGGGCACCGGCAAGCGGGCATCGTCTTTGGTGGGCGGGGTGATTACGTTGTTGGGGTTGGCGGCGTTTCTGGCGGTAGCCATGCTGCGCAACTAAGACAGCTGACGGGCGCCCGCAGGCGCCCGCCGCCAGATCAGAACTCGGCGTTGTGGAAGATGTTCTGCACGTCGTCGAGGTCGTTCAGCATGTCGGTAAACTTCTCGAACAGGGCGATATCGTCACCGCTGATCTCGGTGGTGGTCTGCGGTACGAATTGGATCAGGTCGGCTTCGAAGTCGAGCTCGCCGAAGGTATCGATCAGCGCCTGCTTGGCTTTGAAGTATTCGGTGTGCGGGGCGAATACGGTGATCAGGCCGTCTTCGTTCTCGATATCGGTGACGTCGACGTCGGCCATCATCAAGGCTTCCAGCGTGGCTTCCTCGTCGTCGCCCTTGAACGCCAGAATCGCGCAGTGATCGAACATGTGGCTGACACTGCCTTCGGTACCAATCTTGCTCTTGGTCTTGGTGAAGCAGTTGCGCACATCGGCAAAGGTACGGTTCGGGTTGTCGGTCAGGCAATCGACGATAACCATGCAGTTACCGGGGCCGAAGCCTTCATAACGCGCCTTGGCGAAGTCTTCGCCACCGCCGCCCTTGGCCTTGTCGATCGCTTTGTCGATAACGTGGCCCGGAACCTGGTCTTTCTTGGCGCGATCAATCAGACCACGCAGCGCCAGGTTACCATCGGGGTCGACGCCGCCTGACTTGGCGGTAACGTAAATCTCCCGCGCGTACTTGCTGTAGAGCTTGGTTTTGGCGTCGGCCGTTTTGGCCATGGATTCCTTGCGGTTCTGATAAGCGCGACCCATGTGCGAGTGTCCTGTCGAATTTCGAAAAACAGCGATTCTACCCGCAGTTGGCGGCGGATATCCACGCTTGCGGTGTGCTCTGCTGACGAACTGAGGTGCTGCCGGCTCAACAAGCGCTATCGGGCGTATGATGGGCTTTTTGCCGGGGGAGGGGAACGTGATTTCCAGACTGCCATCCTGGATTGAAGCAGGTGCCTTTACGCTTGCACTTATGGCCGGCGTGGTTAACGCGGTTGGTCTGTTGGGATTCAGCCATCAGGCGGTGTCGCACCTGACTGGAACCTCGACCCTGCTCGGGGTTGGGTTGACCCATATGCAGTCGACTGAGTTGCTGCACCTGCTGCTGGTGTTGCTCAGTTTTGTGCTCGGTGCAGCGTTTAGCGGCCTGTTTATCGGCAGCAGTGCGCTGGAGCACGGCCGCCGCTATGGCGTTGCCCTGCTGGTTGAGGCGGGGCTGCTGGTGCTGGCGATGCTTGCGCTGCAAGCCAATAGTCTGGCGGGCCACTACCTTGCCTCGGCCGCCTGTGGTTTACAGAACGCCATGGTCACCACCTACAGCGGGGCCATTGTTCGTACGACGCATGTCTCCGGCATTTTTACCGACTTGGGGGTGATGCTGGGCGCACGTCTGCGTGGCGTGCCGGTAGATCGGCGCAAGGCGACGCTGTTCTTGCTGCTGATAGGGGGCTTTATTCTGGGCGGGTCGATCGGCGCTTTCGGTTTTGCGCTCTGGCAGTTCAAGGCGCTGCTGTTGCCGGCGGGGATGGCGGTCGTGTTGGCGGTGCTGTATCAGGTGTGGGTGTTGCGGCGAGTCTGAAAGCATGGGGGCGGTCTGGCCGCCCCCTGGCTGTATCTCAGTCCATGTCGTCGAGGGTGAAGACGACGTCGTGCCGAGAAACGTCCAGATCCCAGATGGTGTAGGTATCGCCGTCTTCGTCCTTGGCGCGGATGTCGAAGATTGCAGACTTGGCGTTACGCAGGTTGACCCTAACGGTATGGCCATTGGGCAGGATGTCGTCATCCAACACATCTTCTTCCCACGAGTCGGATTTGGCATGGCTGACATACAGGTAGTAGATGTCGTAACCGGTTTTGTTGGTGACTTCGACATAGCCGTCGAACCCTGCAGCAGCGGTGCCGCTGAACAGGAAGAGTACGGCAAACAGGGCCAGTGCTTTTTTGATCATGTTGTCTCTCCATTGGGACGCCAGCCAGGCGCCACAGCTGACCGGCAATGCCGTACAGCGTGCTCTATTTTCAGGACTTGACCCGGTAACGCCGCAACCTACCCAGCCCGCAGGATTCAGGCAGTCGGATACAGTCGCGTTTCAGGGGTGATGGCCATCAATCAGCCATCTGCTCTGGAGGATAGAGATTGAACAGGTTTTGGCAAGTACCAAATTTAGGTATTAGGAGGTGCTTGTGGGGAACTTGTGGGGAAGAAGAAGCGTGGCTGGCTTGGGTTTTGGAGCACCTGAGCGCCGTGGAATGCGCCTGGTGCTCTTATTAGATCATTCGACCGTAATGGTGATGCGCTCGGACGTGACTGACGGCGACAGCGGGATGTGGTGATGGTCGCCCACGACCAGTTGCAGTGTGTGCTCGCCCGGTGCCAGCTCCAGCGTGGTCTGGGTTTGGCCTCCGCCGAAGTGACGATGATGGTCATCGGCTGGAATTGGCTGCCCGGCTGGCGGCAGTTGCTCGGTGTCTACCAACAGGTGATGGTGGCCGGTTGCGGCACGCTCGACGCCGGCAGGGGCGACACCCATGCCGCTCAGCCCGAACTGCACGGTGACCGGTGAGCTGACGGTTGCGCCATCAGTTGGCGAGATGAAATAGACGCTGGCGCCATCAGGCGCGGCTGTCTCCGCCATGGTCAGGGTGGCGGCGCTGGCGAGCAGCAAGCCGGCGAGCGTAGGGAAGATCCGTTGCATGTGTTGCCTCCTGGGATTGGGGTTGCGCAGGGCAGGACTAAGCGCCCTGCAACCCAGTCTAGACTGTGCTCAGTTGCCCGGGTTCCGCAAACCCCGGAAGTTTGCGTCTGACGTTGATCCTACCTACCCTGTGGTTAAACACGTTCTTGCCGCGAAGTGATCGTTGCCACTTCGCCGGTGCTTCTGCGCAGCCAGCTGCGTATCGGTTTTACTCAATCAGCCAAGCGTGCCTGCGCTTCGCTTCACACATCGCGGAATCCCCACAGGAGGCCACATGTCTGCTCTGTCTCGTCTCGCCGAATCCCGTCTGTTTCGCCAGCAGTGTCTGGTGGGCGGCCAATGGATCGATGCCAGTGATGGCCGCTCCATTGAGGTCGATAATCCGGCCTCCGGTGAGATCCTCGGCACGGTACCCAGCCTCGATGAAGCGCAATTGCGCCACTGCATCTCGCAGGCCGATCAGGCCTTTGCCGGGTGGCGCAAGACAACGGCGTTGGAGCGGTCCGATCTGCTGATGCGCTGGAACGATCTGATCCTCAAACACCGCGAGGACATTGCCACCCTGATGACGCTGGAGCAGGGCAAGCCGTTGGTGGAGTCGCGCGGTGAGGTCGATTACGCCGCTTCGTTTATTCGCTGGTTCGCCGAGGAGGCGCGCCGTGTTTACGGTGAGACCATTCCCGGCGCCAAGCCCGGGCAGCATATTGTCGTGACCCGTCAGCCTATCGGGGTGACGGCGGCGATCACGCCCTGGAATTTTCCCGCTGCGATGATTACCCGCAAGGCCGGCGCGGCGCTGGCGGCCGGGTGTTCGATGATCGTCAAACCGGCGAGCGCTACGCCCTTTACCGCGCTGGCGCTCGGTGTACTCGCCGAGGAAGCCGGCATTCCGCCGGGTGTGTTCAATGTTGTGACCGGCAAGGCGTCGATGATCAGCGACGTGCTGACCGGCAGCGAGACGGTGCGCAAGCTGAGCTTTACCGGTTCGACCAGTGTTGGCAGCCAGCTCATGGCCCAGTGTGCCGAACACGTGCAGAAAGTGTCGCTGGAGCTGGGAGGCAACGCGCCCTTTATCGTGTTCGACGACGCTGATCTGGATCGCGCGGTCGAAGGCGCTATGGTCTGCAAATTCCGCAACACCGGGCAGACCTGTGTGTGCGCCAACCGTTTTCTGGTACAGAGCGGCGTGCACGACCGGTTTGTCGAAAAGCTCGCCGAGGCGATGGGCAAGCTCAAGCTGGGCGACGGCTTTGAGGAGGGGGTAACCCAGTCGGCGCTGATCAATCGGGCGGCGGTGAAGAAGGTACAGGAGCACTTTGATGATGCCCTGGCCAAGGGGGCCAAGCATGTTGCTGGCGCCTCACCGGGCGAGGCTCAGGGCAACTATGCGGAGCCGGTGCTGGTGACCGGTGTTACCCCGGATATGCAGGTCTGCGCCGACGAAACCTTCGGCCCGCTGGCGGCGGTGATGCGCTTCGATACCGAGGAGCAGGCCATCCAGTTGGCCAACGACACCCCCTACGGGTTGGCGGCCTATTTCTACAGCACCAACATTCACCGCGTCTGGCGGGTTGCCGATGCGCTGGAGGCCGGCATCATCGGCATCAACGAAGGGGCGGTTTCCAATGCCGCCGCGCCGTTCGGTGGTGTTAAGGCCAGTGGGTTGGGGCGCGAGGGTTCGCGTCACGGGCTGGATGAGTACACCGAGATCAAGTACCTGTGCATGGGTGGGGCCTGACAGATGACCGAGCCGAGGCGCATCGCCCTGATGCCGGGCGACGGCATCGGCCAGGAGGTGATGGCCGCTGCCGCCGAGGTACTCGCGGCGCTTGATCGCCAGACCCCGCTCGGTCTCACCTGGGACTGGCTGGACTGGCCTTCCACCGACTGGCACCGCCAGCACGGTGAAATGATGCCGGCGGATGCGTTAACCCGGGTGCAGGCCTACGACGCGCTGCTGATGGGCGCGTTGGGCGATCCGGGGCCGCTGAGCGACGCCAATCGCTACTGCCTGCCCGACAGCGTCTCGCTGGCGCCGCTGCTGCAGTTTCGCAAGGGGCTGGACCTGTGGGCCTGCGAAAGGCCAGCGCGATTGTTGCCGGGCGCACCGCAGTATCTCGCCGACCCGCGCGCGGCAGAGGTCGACATGCTGGTGATTCGCGAGAACAGCGAAGGCGAGTACGTCAATCAGGGTGGCCGTCTGCATCGCGGCAGCGCCGATGAGGTCGCGACCCAACTGGAAGTGTTTACCCGACGCGCGACCGAGCGACTGATCCGTCATGCTTTTGTGCGTGCACGGCAGCGTCTGGCTGCGCGGGGGGAGGGCAGTCGCGACTTCCACTGCGCAAATAAGGGACGGGCGGCGGCGCAGGTTTGCCTGATTACCAAGCGCAACGCCCAGCCGTTCTGGGGCGATATGTACACCGAGGTGTTTGCCGAGATCGCCGCCGAGTTCCCGGAGATAGGCGTTCATCACGAACTGGTCGATGCCGCCTGCATGAAGTTCGTGCAGTGCCCGTGGACCTTCGACGTGGTCGTGGCGAGCAACTTGCATGGAGACATTCTGACGGATCTGGCCGCCGTGCTCTCGGGCGGACTGGGGCTGGCGCCGTCGTGCAATATCAATCCGGACAGTCGGGCGATGCCTGCGCTGTTCGAACCTACACATGGCAGCGCGCCGGATATCGCCGGCCTGGGGCTCGCAAACCCTGCTGCCATGCTGCTCACCACAGCGTTGATGCTGGACTGGGTGGGCTGCACACAGGCCGCTGAGCGTCTGCGTCTGGCGGTTGCCAAGGATCTGGCGACCACCGCAGGCCAACAGCGGACCTGTCGGGATGTGACCGCGGGCGTTATCGCCGCGCTGCACTGATCCCGCTCGCGTGTCAGGGCTCGCTCTGCGAGCCGCTGGCCGATCAGATACGGGCTCCGGCCCGCCGAAAGGACAGGAGAGATGGCTATGCACCATTTGTCACCGCTACTCAAGCAGGCCAGCAAGGTCTGTGTCGATCATGGCGAAGGCAGCTGGCTGGTCGATACCGACGGCCGCCGTTATCTGGACTTCACCTCCGGCATTGGCGTGACCAGTACCGGCCATTGTCACCCGACCGTGGTGGCCGCTGCGCAGGCGCAGATCGGGCGCGTGATCCACGCGCAGTACACCACGGTCGCGCACAGACCCATGCTGGAGCTGACTGACGCACTGGCTGAGCGCATGCCCGAGGGCATCGATTCGGTGGCCTTCAGCAACTCGGGCTCGGAGTCGGTTGAGGCCGCGCTGCGACTGGCCCGGCAGGCGACTGGGCGGGCCAATATCATCGTCTTCGATGGCGGCTTTCACGGCCGGACCATGGCCGCCGCCTCGCTCACTACCTCCGGCACCAAGGTGCGTACCGGCTTTCACCCGATGATGGCCGGGGTGGAGGTCTCGCCCTTCCCGCATGCCTATCGCTATGGCTGGACCGAGCAGGAGGCGACCGCGTTCGCTTTGCGCGAGCTGGACCACATTCTGAAAACCCGCACCGCGCCCAGTGATACCGCCGCCATGCTGATTGAGCCGGTGCAGGGCGAATTCGGCTACTACCCGGCCAACAAGGCCTTTATGCAGGGTCTGGCTGAGCGCTGCCGCCAGCATGGCATTTTGCTGATCTGTGACGAGATCCAGGCCGGTTACGGTCGTACCGGCCGCTTCTGGAGTCACAGCCATTTTGATGTTACCCCCGACATCGTTATCACCGCCAAGGGGCTGGCCAGCGGCTTCCCGCTATCGGCCATTGCCGCCTCCGAAGCCCTGATGAGCAAGGGGCTGGCCGGTTCGCAGGGCGGCACCTACGGTGCCAATGCCGTGGCCTGTGCCGCCGCGCTCGCCACGCTCGAGGTTATCGAGCAGGAACACCTGATCCGCAATGCCGCGCAACAGGGTGAACTGCTCGCGGAGCGCCTGCGCGGATTGCAAGAACGCTTTGCGATCATCGACACCCTGCGCGGCAAGGGATTGATGCTGGGGATGGAAATCGCCGATGACTTTCGCTCCCCGCGGGGCGACCTGGCCGCTCAGCTGACCAGCGCTGCCGAGGAGCAGGGACTATTGCTCCTGCGCTGCGGCACAGAGGGGCAGATCGTCCGTTGGCTGCCGCCGTTGACGGTCAGCAGTGCCGAGGTGGACGAAGCGGTAGCGCGCTTCAGCCGTGCGCTCGAACAGGTGGCCGCATGACGCGGGTACTGGTGCTGGTTGCCCCCGGCGAAGCGCCGCTGCCCGGGCTGGACGACCTGCCGACCACGGTAGAGCTGCGCACGGTCAGCAGCGAAGCAGACCTGCGTGCTCATCTGCCGCAGGCCGATGTGCTGGTGGTGACGGATTTTCGTACCGGGCTGCTGGAGCGCTGCTGGCCCGCGGAACATCGCATTCGTTGGGTCCACGCGACCAGTGCTGGCGTTGATGCGCTGATGTTCCCGGCGCTGTGGGACAGCGATGTGCTGCTGACCAACGCGCGCGGCGTGTTTGATCTGGGCATTGCCGAGTATGTGCTGGGGGCGGTGTTGATGCATGCCAAGGACAGCCTCGGCAATCTGCATTTGCAGCGCCAGCAGCGCTGGCAGCATCGCGAGACGGCGCTGGTGGCTCGGCAGCGAGCCCTGGTGATCGGTGCCGGCTCGATCGGCAGCGAGGTCGCGCGGCTGTTGTCGGCACTCAATATCGAGGTGACCGGCATCGCTCGCAGCGCCCGCCAGGCGCCGCATTTCAACCGAGTGCTGGCCAGCGCTGAATTGGACAACGCCCTGCCCGAGGCTGATGTGGTGATCATCACCGCCCCGCTGACGGAGGAAACCCGCGGCCTGATCGACCAGCGACGATTGGCGCTGATGCGCCCCGGTGCGCTGCTGGTCAATGTCGGGCGCGGCGCCATCGTGGTCACTGATGATCTGGTTGCCGCGCTGCGTGCCGGCACCCCGGGGATGGCGGTTCTGGATGTGGTAGACCCTGAGCCGCTGCCGGCCGGGCATCCGCTGTGGGATATGCCCAACGTGATGCTGTCGGCTCATATGGCGGGCGATTTCATCGGCTGGCGCAACGCGCTGGGCGAGCAGTTCATGGCCAACCTGCACCGCTGGTTGGCCGGTGAGCCCCTGCATAACCTGGTAGGCAGGGGGAGTTAGCGCCCCTGGGCGGGCGCCAAGGCACTGAGGAGACGATCATGTCCGAAGATATCCTGGCAATGACAGCGATGCAGTTGCGTGCGCAGTTCAAGGATCTCCAGCTGTCGCCAGTGGAGGTGGCCAAAGCCCTGCTGGATCAGATTGAGCGGGTGGATAGCCATACCAACGGCTTTTGCCTGGTTGACCGCGAGACCAGCCTGGCGCTGGCGCGGGAGTCGGAGCGGCGTTATGTCGAAGGTCGGGCCACCGGGTTGCTCGATGGTGTGCCGGTGGCGGTCAAGGATGTCTTTTTGACCCCGATGTGGCCGACCCTCAAGGGCTCCCATACCGTTGACCCGCAGAGCACCATGGGCAAGACGGGGGCCTGCACCGCTGCGCTGGAGCGCCACGGTTATGTGCCTATCGGCAAGACCACAACTCCCGAACTGGGTTGGAAAGGGGTGACCGATAACCCGGTAGACGGCGTTACCAATAATCCCTGGAACCCGGAGAAAACCTCGGGCGGCTCCTCTGGTGGCAGCGGGGTGGCGGTAGCCTTGGGTATGGCACCGCTGGCGCTGGGCACTGATGCGGGTGGTTCGATCCGTATTCCGGCCGCCTTCTGCGGCATCGTTGGGCTCAAGCCCTCGTTTGGCGAGGTGCCGCATTGGCCCTCCAGCCCATTCGGTACGCTGGCGCATGCCGGGCCGATGACCTGGACGGTTGAAGACTGCGCGCTGATGATGAATGTGCTGACCGAGCCCGATTACCGTGACACCAACGCGGTACCGCGGCGGCGCATTGACTATCTGGCAGAACTCAATGGTGGCGTGAAAGGGCTGAAAATCGCCTACAGCCCGAACCTTGGCTACGTGGATGTCGACCCGGAAGTCGAGGCGGCGGTGGCACAAGCCGCCCAGGTGTTTGCCGAGCTGGGGGCCGAGGTGGTGCGGGTGGACCCCGGATTCAGCGACCCGCTGGCCGCATTTGGCCATTTGTTTTATGGCGGCGCGGCCAACGCCATTCGCGATCTGGGGCCGAAAAAGCGTGCCTTGATGGACCCCGAGCTGATCAAGGTGGCGGAAAAGGCGTCGCGGCTGAGCATGCTCGATTACATGGGTGCGATGAACGAGTCCATGGCGCTGCGCGAGCGCATGGCGGCGTTTCATCAGAAGTACGATCTGCTGCTGACCCCGACCCTGCCGCTGACTGCCTTCAAGACCGGCCGCGAGGTCCCCGAGGACTGGCCAAGCACCCGTTGGCCAACCTGGACGCCCTTTACCTACCCGTTCAACATGACCGGCCAGCCCGGCCTGTCGGTACCCTGCGGGTTTGACAGCACGGGGCTGCCGATTGGTCTGCAACTGGTGGGCGCGCGCTTCAATGACGCGCTGGTGCTGCGCGCCGGCCATGCGTATCAACAGGCTGCACCGTTAACCGACCGTCGGCCAGCGTTGTTCGCTGCCGCACAGGAGTGATGCCATGCCTCTGGGAAGCTCCGATATTGATCTGTACGAATCCGAGGATCCGATCTGGAATCCGGCGCTGCTGACCATCCCCATTCCGGGCATTCGCAAGATGGTCAATCTGGCTTCCAGCCTGGACGATGTCATTCACCTGTCCATCGGGCAGCCCGACCTGCCGGCGCCGGACGTGGTGGTTGAGGCATCGATTGAGGCGCTGCGCGCGGGGCAGACCGGGTACACCATGGATGCCGGCATGCCCGAGCTGCTGGAGTCGCTGGCCGAGTACTACAGCGAGCGTTATCAGCGGCCGTTGACGCCGGACAACATCATGATCACCACCGGTGCGACCGAGGCGATCTATCTGGCGCTGACCGCGGTGGCCGCGCCCGGCCGCCACTTCATCGTGCCGGATCCGGCATTCATGCTCTATGCGCCGCTGATTCGCATGAACGGTGGGGAGGTGACCGAGATCACCACCCGTGCCGAGAACAATCATCAGCTTGATCCGCAGGAAGTGATCGACGCCATCGAGCCGCACACCCATGCCATCGTGCTTAATTCGCCGAGCAATCCAACCGGCACCCTGTATCCGCGCGAGACGCTGGAGGCGATTCTGGAGGAGGCGGCCTACCGCGGTATTCATGTCATTAGCGATGAGGTGTACGACCACCTGATCTACGATGGGCGCGAGTACCCGTCGGTGCTGTCGTGCTGCAGCGATCTGGATCACGTGATGGTGGTCAGCAGCTTTTCCAAGACTTACAGCATGGCGGGCATGCGCATTGGCTGGCTGATTGGTAGCCAGGCGGCGATCAAGAAACTGCGGCGCTATCACATGTTCACCACCACCGTGGCCAATACCCCGTTTCAGTGGGCGGGGGTGGCAGCACTGCGCAGCGGCGGTGCCTTCATCGAGCAGATGCTCAGTGAGTACACCCGCCGCCGTGATCGGCTGGTGGAGCTGGTAGAGCAGACGCCGCATCTCACCGGGTACAAGCCCGAGGGCGCGTTCTATCTGTTTCCGTCGCTGCCGGAAGGAGTGAACGGCACTAACGTGGCGCTGCGGCTGCTGAAGGAAACCGGGGTCTGCACCATCCCCGGCGAGACTTTCGGCAATAGCTGCAGCAATGCCTTGCGGCTGAGCTACTCGACCTCGCTGGAGCGGATTGAGCAGGCGTTTGAGCGGATTATTCCGTGGATGGAGAAGCAGGACTTTGATTAGGGGAGGGGCTGTAACAGCTGACCAGCTTCCTGTAATGCGTCGCGGTTGAATCTGCCTTTCGCCTTCCTGGCGAGCCAAAGGGGGCCGCTTGCCCGGCCCCCCAAAGGGAAGCACTAACCCATTTCACACGCCCTCTGCGAGTGCTCAAGCATGCAGATGCAAGGCGCGATGTGCAGCCAATAGTGGTTCTATTGGCAAGCAGCGCAACGCAGTCAGATGCATGCTTGAGCGCTCGCCCTACGGGGCGTTCAGGCCGGTCCGCACCCTGCGTTGTGATTTCTCGACAGGTCCCGACATGCCATCGAAACCACGCCTTGATTGCGGACCGGCCTGAGCGCCAGAGGGCATGTGAAATGGGTTAGCGCTTCCCTGAATCCCCCGGGCACCCGGCTACGCGGCCCTTCGGGTTCGCTGCGTTGCTCGGGCTAACGGGGAGTCATAAAACTCGGCTCTTCGAGCCTCAGACATCCTATGACTCTTTTTCCCGTCAGCCCTGCGCTACTCGCCCGCGTAAACGGGACGAAACCCGGGTGCGCACTCCACCATTCGAGCACGTTGCAAGTTGCTGATCGCTCCCACGCTCGGCGTGGGAGTGCCTGCCCGGACGCTCTGCGTCCGATCACTCAGACGGCGCGACAAGTGCGTTGTGTGCCTCTCCTTACGTCCCGCTAAATCGCACCGCGCCCACGCAGCTCGGCAATTTGTGTCTCCTCGTAGCCGAGCCGGCGCAGGATGCTGTCGGTGTGCTCGCCCAGCGCTGGCCCGGTCCACTCGGCGCTGCCGGGGGTATCTGACAGCTTGGGCACGATGCCTGGCATCTTGAAGGCTTTGCCGTCGGGCAGGGTGGCGTTGAGGAACATCTCGCGGGCCAGGTACTGCGGGTCGCTGAGCATGTCGGCGGCTGAATAGATCTTGCTCGCGGGGACTTCGGCCTGTTCCAACACCCTTAGTACGTCGCTCTGCGGCAGGCTCGCCGCCCAGCTGTCGATCAGGGCATACAGCTCGTCACGTCTGGCGTCGCGTCCGGCATTGTCGGCCAGGGTCGGGTCATCGGCCAGGTCATCACGGCCAATGGCGCGCATGAAGCGCTGGAAAATGGCGTCGCCGTTGGCGCCAATCTGCACCGCCTTGCCGTCGCTGCAGGTATGGATGGAGGAGGGGGTGATGCCGGGCATGATGTTGCCAGTTCGTTCGCGCACAAAGCCCATTACATCGAACTCGGGCACCATGCTTTCCATCATGGCGAACACCGCTTCATAGAGCGCAACGTCGACGATTTGGCCCTTGCCCTGATTGACCTCCCGGTGCCGCAGCGCCATCAGTGCGCCAATCACGCCCCACAGCGCGGCAATGGAGTCGCCGATGGAGATGCCGGTGCGCACCGGCGGACGGTCTTCGAAACCGGTAATGTAACGCAGGCCACCCATGGATTCGCCCACCGCACCGAACCCGGGCTGGTCTTTCTGGGGGCCGGTCTGACCAAAGCCCGACAGCCGCACCATCACCAGCCCCGGGTTGAGCGCGTGCAGGGTGTCCCAGTCCAGCCCGAGCTTTTCCAGGGTGCCGGGGCGGAAGTTCTCGATCAGGATGTCAGCCTCGCCAATCAGTTGCTTGAGGATGGCGATGCCGTCGGCATCTTTCAGGTTCAGGGTCAGCGACTGCTTGTTGCGGGCCTGTACAAACCACCACAGCGAGGTGCCCTCGTAGAGCTTACGCCACTTGCGCAACGGATCGCCGCCGTTGGGCGACTCGACCTTGATCACCTCGGCGCCGAACTCCGCACAGATACGGGCGGCAAAGGGGCCGGCGATCAGGGTACCGAGTTCGATAACCTTGAGTCCGGCGAGGGGTTTGGCGGCGTTCATGCAGGCTCCCGATGTATTGGCTGGGCCGCCAGTGTAGGTCAAAGGCGGCGGCCGCGGAACGCTGCTCAGTCCTTGATGGCTTCGGCGAACTGGCCGATGGCATCGACCACCCGTTGCGCCTCGTCGCGGATTTCCAGCATCACTTCGCCGGCCCGGTTAGCCAATATCACACCCTGCTCGGACTTGCTGCGGCTGCCAGCCATGCCGTCGACCGCGTGATGCGCCAGCTCCATGTTCTGCTGCACTACTTCGTTGATCTCCAGTGTTGCCTGGGCGGTGCGGGCGGCGAGGTTACGTACTTCATCTGCAACCACCGCGAAGCCGCGGCCCTGCTCGCCGGCGCGGGCGGCTTCGATGGCGGCGTTGAGGGCCAGCAGGTTGGTCTGGTCGGCGATGCCTCGGATCACCTGCACGATGCTGTTGATCTGCTCTGATTGATTGTTCAGCGCGTTGATGTGGCCGGAAACGCCGTCCAGATCACCCGCGATTGAGCGAACCACATCGATGGCCTCCTGAACGGTGGCCGCGCCGTTGCGCGCGCTTTCATCCGTTTCGGCAGCGATCTCGAAGGCGAGTTGGGCAGCGGCGGATTCGGCGTTGCGCCGCTCGATCTGCGAGGTGATGTCGCTGGCAAACTTGACGAAGCCATAGAGCTTGCCGTTGACGTCGTAGAGCGGGTTGTAGGTGGCGCGCAGCCAGATAGTCTGGCCGCTGCGCGTGACACGCTGGAAGATGTCCGAGAGAAACTCGCCGCGATTCAGGCGCTGCCACGCTTGCTCGTATTGTTTGCTGTTGGCGACTTCCGGGCTGCAGAACATCCGGTGGTGCTTGCCTTTGATTTCATCCAGGCGGTACCCCATGGTGCGCAGGAAGTTGTCATTGGCGGTCACGATCTCGCCGCTCTGGGTAAATTCAATCACCGCCATTGACCGATTGATCGCATTCAGCAAGCTCTGGTGTTGCTGTTCGGCCTGTACTTCGCGGGTGATGTCGAAGGCCAGCTTCACGACCTTTGATACCTGGCCGGCGGCGTCGATGATCGGGATGTAGCTTGCTTCCAGCCACACCGGGTTGCCGTCTTTGGCGAGGCGGCTAAAGCGGTCACTGAAGCTCTCACCGCTGGCCAGGCGCTGCCAGAAGCGGCGGTATTCAGTACTGTTGACCAGGTCAGGCGGGCAGAACAGGTTGTGCTTCCGGCCGCGGATTTCCTCAAGCTGGTAGCCGACGACGTTGAGGAACGCGGTGTTGGCGTCGAGAATCTCGCCTTCTGGCGTGAATTCGATCCAAGCGATGTTCTGGCGGATCGCATTCAGGATGTGCGATTGGGTTGCGAGCCGTTGCTGACTCTGCTGAAGCTCTGCTTTAAGACGTGCTCCGAACATGACAACCTCTTGGTGGCGCGGACAAGGTACAAGTACTTACAAGGTACAACTGAATCGGCCGGTGTGCGTCGGACTTGAATCAAGACTCTGGCGTTTGGTGGGGTTTTTTTGCGCTCCGCAGGTCTATGCTCGGGGCTGTGCATTGTATTTATCAGGAGGATGAATTGGCTACGAGTCTGCTTGTGTTGCTGGATGACATCGCGACGGTGCTGGATGACGTATCGGTCATGACCAAGGTCGCGGCAAAGAAAACGGCGGGGGTATTGGGTGATGATCTGGCGCTCAATGCACAGCAGGTTACCGGCGTGCGGGCCGAGCGCGAGCTGCCGGTGGTCTGGGCGGTTGCCAAGGGGTCGTTTCGTAACAAGCTGATTCTGGTGCCAGCGGCGCTGCTGATCAGCGCGATTGCCCCGTGGGCCATCACGCCGCTGTTGATGCTGGGTGGCGCCTTCCTCTGCTACGAGGGGGCAGAGAAGCTGGCGCACCGGTTTTTGCATGACGTTGAGGCCGAGCACCAGCAGACGCTGCAGGCCTTGCAGGACGAGCAGGTGGATCTGGTAGTGCAGGAAAAGGCTAAGATCGCCGGCGCGGTGCGCACCGACTTTATCCTCTCCGCCGAGATCATCGCCATCACGTTGGGTACGGTGGCCGAGGCTGACTTCGTCAAACAGCTGGTTGTGCTGGCGGGGATTGCGGTGGTCATGACCATCGGCGTGTACGGCCTGGTTGCCGGCATCGTCAAACTCGATGACGGCGGGCTGGCGCTGACGCGCAAGGACAACCCGTTCCTGCAGCGCCTTGGCCGCGGCGTGCTGAGTGCTGCCCCTTGGTTGATGAAAACCCTTTCGGTGGTCGGTACGGCGGCGATGTTTATGGTTGGCGGGGGCATTTTGACGCACGGCCTGTCGGTGGTGCATCACTGGATTGAGACCAGTGCTGATCGGGCGGCAGCGTTGCCCTATCTGGGCACGGTACTCGATGGCCTGTTGCCGACCCTGCTCAACGCCGGCTTTGGCATTCTGGCCGGGGCGCTTGTATTGGCGGGGGTTACGTTGATCGGCCGGCTGCGCCGCTGAGGCAGCGGTTCAGGGCGTGAGCACGTGGGCGTGGGTGTTCAGGTCCTCCCCTAGCCGATACTGATTGTTGCCACTGCGTTTGGCGCTGTACATGGCCAGGTCGGCCGCGTGGATCAGCTTGTCCATGGTTACCGCGTGATCTGGAAAGACCGCAACGCCAAGACTGGCGCCGATGCGATAATCGCGGCCCTGCACCGTCATCGTTGGCGCCAGACTGGCAAACAGCTTTTCACAAATCTGGTGCGCCTCATCGCTGACCGGGCTGGTGGGCGATAGCCCCTCCAGCAGCACGACGAACTCATCACCACCCAGCCGAGCAACCATGTCG
This sequence comes from Halopseudomonas sp., assembly GCF_038130085.1. Taxonomy (NCBI): domain Bacteria; kingdom Pseudomonadati; phylum Pseudomonadota; class Gammaproteobacteria; order Pseudomonadales; family Pseudomonadaceae; genus Halopseudomonas; species Halopseudomonas sp. The sequence continues at coordinate 25,075 of NZ_JAYPMU010000003.1, forward strand.
CTGCTGCGCACGGCGCCGCGCAGGCGCCTGGCGACCTCCAGCAACACCTGATCGCCTGCCGCGTGCCCGTTCTGATCGTTGATGGATTTGAAGTCGTTGAGGTCGATGAACACCAGCGCCAGACGCTGATGCTGGGTTCTGGCCCGGCTAAGCGCAGCGGTCAATTGTTGCTCCAGCATCAGCCGGTTGGGCAGGCCGGTCAGCGGGTCATGGTGGGCCAGCTCCTGCAGTTTGCGGGTGGAGCGTTTTTCTTCGGTGATGTCCCTGACCACGCCCATCATTTTGATCGGCTCGCCCTGTTCGTTCTTGACCACATTGCCGGTTTCCCGGACCCAGTGAACGCTGCCATCTGGCCAGATAACGCGGTATTCCTCGTCGTGATTCTCGCCGGTTTCGATGCAGCGAATTTCGCCCGCGCGCACCCGCTCGCGATCATCCGGATGGACGCTGTCGCAGAACAGGGTGTACGACGGGGTGACTTGCCCCGGCTGATAACCAAACATGCCGTAGATCGCCTCCGACCAGTAGAGGCGGTCGGTATCTATGTCCCAATCCCACGTGCCGATCCGCGCGAAGTACTGGCTGCGCTTGAAACGCTCCATTGCCTCGGCGCCCGGGGTCGCGTCGCTGCCGGGATGCAGCAGCAGAATCTGCTGGCGGCCGATGTCGGGCAGGCGGGTCAGTTGCTGCTGACTTTGGCTGTCGCCTTTTTGCAGCAGGGTGTCTACGCGCTGGTTGGGAGCGGGCAGGGCGCCAAGCATGGGTAGCCAGCGGCTAAGCGGCTGCCCGTTGAGGCCAGTGCGTTCGGGCTGGCCGAGCAGGTGCGCGGCGGCGTGGTTGTGCCAGCGGATGCGCTGGTGGTGGTCAAGGATGAGGATGCCGTTGGGTGACACTTCCAGCAGCGTGCGGAAGGTAGTGGCCTGCCTGCGTATGTGCCAGAGGGCAGTGCCCGCCAGCAGCGTTACAACGACGATTATGGCAATCGATAACAGCATCATTGGGTATCGCAATGGGCCTTTGGCGGCAGTATAACGCGCGCCAGCCTGCTGGCCAGACGCTGGCGGCTATTTGCCGCGTTATTCGCAGGGTCATCTGGCGGCGCGTGGCGTGGGTGAATGCGCTACACTGCAGCCCCGTTTTTCAATGGATTATCCCCCGATGGCACTGCAGGCAACCCCCTACAAGGTTCAGCTGAACATCACCGATACCGACTTGGGTGTGTACGAGAACGTACGCATGACCGTTGCCCGTCACCCCTCTGAGACCGAAGAGCGGCTGGCGGTTCGGCTGCTGGCCTATGCGCTCTGGTATCAGGAGCGGCTGGCTTTTGGGCGCGGGTTGTCCGACGTCGATGAGCCTGCGCTATGGCTAAAGACGCTCGATGACCGGGTTGAGCACTGGATTGAAGTGGGGCAGCCGGATGCCGAGCGCATGACCTGGTGCTCCCGCCGTGCCGAGAAGGTGTCGGTGCTGGTGTATGGCAGCACCCGCGTGTGGGAGAGCAAGCAGCTCTCCGCGGCTGCATCGCTGGGCAACTTGAATGTGGCCGTGTTGCCCGAGGAGCCGCTGCAAGCACTGTCGACCGACCTGCCGCGCAGCATCGACTGGGGGGTGATGATCAGCGACGGTGTGCTGTACGTCAGCGACGGTGACCAGCAGCATGAGCTGCCGCTGGAGTGGCTGAAGGGCGAGCGTTAAGCCCATGCAGATTGAAACTCGCCAGCTGCCAAACGAGCTGCCTGCACTGGGCAGCCTGCCGCCGCTGCTGACCCGGCTGTACGCTGCACGCGGGGTGCTCAACGAGGCTGAGCTGGATCGGCGCCTGCAGGCCCTGCTGCCATTCAACGGGCTGCTCGGTATCGATCGGGCGGTAGCGGTGCTGGAGCAGGCGCTGCGTGATCGCCGCTCGATTCTGATCGTCGGTGACTTTGACGCGGACGGCGCCACCGCCAGTAGCGTTGCCGTGCTGGCGCTGCGCATGCTGGGTGCGGCGCAGGTCGACTACTTGGTACCCAACCGCTTCGAGTATGGCTACGGCCTGACCCCGGAAATTGTCGAGGTAGCGCTGACCCGCTCACCCGATCTGCTGGTGACAGTGGATAACGGCATCTCTAGCATTGATGGTGTTGCCGCTGCCAAGGCCGCCGGGTTGCAGGTCGTGGTGACTGACCACCACCTGCCGGGCGAACAGCTGCCGGCAGCCGACGCCATCGTTAATCCAAGCCAGCCCGGTTGTGGCTTTGCCAGTAAGGCGATGGCGGGTGTCGGGGTGATTTTCTACGTCATGCTGGCGCTGCGCGCGGCGCTGCGTGACAACGGCTGGTTTGCCGAAACCGGCCGGGCGGAGCCGAATCTGGCCGAGTTGCTGGATCTGGTGGCCCTCGGCACTGTGGCCGACGTGGTGCCGCTGGATGCCAACAACCGCATCCTCGTCCATCAAGGGTTGGCACGTATTCGCGCCGGGCGCTGCCGCCCGGGTATTCGCGCACTGCTTGAGGTGGCCGGGCGCCCGCGTGAACGGCTGGTATCGACCGATCTCGGATTTATTGTTGGCCCGCGATTGAATGCGGCCGGGCGGCTGGATGACATGAGTCTGGGCATCGAATGCCTGCTGACCGAGAGCGAGTCGCTGGCGCTGGATATGGCCCGTGAGCTGGATGGTCTTAACCGCGACCGTAAGGCGATTGAGCGCGACATGCAGCAGCAGGCGCTGAAGACCCTGGAAAGCATGCAGCTGGACGAGACTGCGCTGCCGTTCGGGCTGTGTCTATACGACGCAGAATGGCATCAGGGCGTGATCGGTATTCTCGCTTCCCGCCTGAAAGACCGCTTTCACCGGCCGGTGATCGCCTTCGCTGATGCCGGCGACGGCATGGTCAAGGGCTCGGCGCGCTCGGTTAGCGGGCTGCATATTCGCGATGCGCTGGATGCGGTCGCGGCGCGCCACCCGGAGTTGATCAGTAAGTTCGGCGGGCACGCGATGGCCGCAGGGCTGTCGCTGCGTGAAGCCGATTTTCCGGCATTTGCTGCCGCCTTTGATGCCGAGGTGCGGCGTCAGTTGCAGGCCGAGGATCTGACCGGGCGGCTGCTTTCCGATGGTGAGCTGCAGGCCGGTGATTTGTCGATGGACATCGCCGCCTCTTTGCGCGAGGCTGGACCGTGGGGTCAGCACTTTCCGGAACCGCTGTTCCACGGCGAGTTTCAGGTGTTGCAGCAACGGCTGGTCGGTGAACGCCACCTGAAACTGGTCTTACGCCTACCGGGCAGCGTCGAACCGCTGGATGCGATTGCCTTCAATATTGACCCTCAGGTTTGGCCCAACGCGGCGATTTCCCGAGTGCTGCTGGCCTACACGCTGGACATAAACGAATTTCGTGGCCGTCAGAGCCTGCAATTGATGGTTCGTCACATTGAAGCGCTATAGAGCGTCTAGGTTCGCGTATTCAGGGGATTGACCTGCTCTGCGCTTTTGGTTTTCATGCAGTGATACATAGATCACAAATGCATCACCATTCTCGTTGCCTGGCGCTTGCTGGGTGCGCTGGGGGCTCAGGAAGTGCCGGACTTGAAGCAGCAGTTGCTGAATATGCAGCGCCACCTTGGGTTGAACCCGAATGAGGTGAGGCAGCGTTTGCGTCTGCTGCTCATCAGCGATGACGGCTTCGCTTGCCTGACAGCACACCTGCCGGCGCTTGATCGGCTGCATGTCGAGTGCATCGAGGCGCTGTTCAAGCATTTTGAGCAGTTCGATGAGCCCGCGGCGCTACTGGCCCATCCCGGGCGGCTGACGGCACTCAAGGGCCAGCAACAGAACTACTTCCGACAGCTGTTGCGTGGCCCCTACGATCTTCAGTACGTGCGCCTGCGGCTGCTGGTAGGTCTAACCCATGAGCGTCTAGGTGTCGATCTCAAGTGGTATCTGGCGGCCTTCCACTTCTACCTCGACTTCATGCACCGGGCGATCAATCGCCAGTGGCGTACCGAACCCAAGCTCGCCGAACAGCTCTACGGCTGCCTGCTTAAAGTCGCATTCTTTGATCTCAGTCTTACCGTTGATACCTACTCGAGCGCTGGGAAACTGGCGCTGCAGGCCAGCGAAGACCGCTACGCGCGAGCGGTGCAGGGCGCCAGTGACGGGCTCTGGGAGTGGCATGTCGAGGATGATCGGCTGCATGTCTCCGACCGCTGGCTGGCGATGCTCGGCCTCGACGCTGCGCGGGCCCCGCGCACCTTGAATGACTGGGCCGCGCTCATTCCTGAAGCGCAGCGCGGCGGCTTCCGGGCCGCGGTGCAGGCCCACCTGGACGGCCGCCAACCCTTCCTGCATGTCGAGTGCGAGTTGCGTGACAGCTGGGGCAGGTTGCTCTGGGTGTTGATCCGCGGTGTTGCGGCAACGGATCTGCACGGAGAGCATCTGCTAGCAGGCTCGTTGACCGATATCAGTCAGCGCAAGCAAACCGAGCAGGAGCTGGCGCACATGGTGTTGCACGACGAACTGACCGGGTTGCCCAATCGGCAGCAGGTCAGTCAGTTGTTGACCCAGGCGTTGCAGCGTCAGGCCAAGCCAGGGGCGCGACATTCGGCGGTGCTGTTTATTGATCTGGATCGCTTCAAGTTAATCAATGACAGCTTGGGTCATCAGGCCGGTGATCAGGTGCTGATTCAGGTGGCCAAGCGGATCGAGCGCTGCCTGCGCCCCGGCGATCACCTGGCGCGGTTTGGTGGCGACGAGTTTGTCGTGCTGCTGGATGACATGGCGATGGCGGGTGACGCTGAAGTGGTCGCCAAGCGCATCATGCACGCCTTGCAGTACCCGATTATTGCGGCGTCTCGGCGTTTGTCGGTCAGCGTCAGTATTGGTGTGGCTCCGCTCAAGGGGCACGATGGTCAGCAGGATGTGCTGCGTGAAGCCGATCTGGCGCTGTATCGGGCCAAGGCCTTCGGCAAGTCACAGCTGGCGCTCTACAGCGAGGCGCTGCAGGAAGAGGTCAACCAGCGGTTGAATCTGGAGAACGCATTGAGCGAGGCGTTGGCCCAGCGCCAGTTTGAGCTGTTCTTCCAGCCAATTGTTCAGGTCTCTGCCGGGCGGGCTCAGGCTGTTGGCGTTGAAGCACTGCTGCGCTGGCGGCAGGCCGACCGCCTGGTATCGCCGGATGAATTCATTCCGGTACTAGAAGAGTCTGGTGAGATCGTTGAGGTAGGGGAGTGGGTGCTGCAGGAGGCCTGTACCCAGGTGCGTCGTTGGCAGCAGCAAGGGCTGCCGGGCCTGCGTTGCTCGGTCAACCTGTCTAGTCGCCAGTTGCAGGAACAGGGCTTCGCCAATCGGGTGTCCCAGATCCTGCGCGAAACCGGGTTGCCGCCGTCCAGTCTGGTGCTGGAGATTACCGAAAGCCTGCTGATGCGCGATGTGCCAGACACGCTGGCGGCTTTGCGTGAACTCGAGAGCATGGGTATCCGCATCGCGCTGGATGACTTCGGTACCGGTTTCTCCTCATTGGGTTACTTGCACCGCTACCCGCTGCACATCATCAAGGTCGACAAGAGCTTCATTACCAAAGCCCCCGATGATGAGCGGCTGAAGGCGATCAGTCGGGCAATTATCGGCCTCGGGCGCGGACTTGATATGGATGTAATTGCCGAGGGAATTGAAACCCCCGAGCAGATGGACTTTCTGCACAACGAGGGGTGCAACTTTGTGCAGGGCTACTGGTTCAGTCGTCCGCAATCGGCGGTGGATATCTACCCGATTCTGGCGAAACTATCGATGCAGTCGCGCCTGGCGGAAGTTGAACCTGGTTAGGCTATAGTGCAGTAACCTTCAGCTACTGGGACTGTTCCGTCATGCGCCATTGGTTGCTCGCGTTTGTTGCCGGTTTTCTTGCGGTATTCAGTTTTCATCAACCCGCCCTGGCGCTGCTGCATGCCGCCGGTGTTGTTCCCTTTCCTGCATTCTCCCTCGAGCCGGTTGCGCCGTTGGCGGTCCCCTCGGTGGTGTCGTCGGCGTTCTGGGGCGGTGTCTGGGGCGTTGTGCTGGTGCTCGCGTTGGCGCGCATGGGCAAGCAGCTGCTGTGGTTGAAGGCCGCGCTGTTTGGCGGCGTCGCGCTGACGCTGGTGGCGCTGCTACTGGTATTCCCGCTCAAGGGTTACGGTCTGGATTGGCAGTTATTTGCGCCGCGCTTTGCCATCGGATTCATTCTCAATGCACTCTGGGGGCTAGGCACTCTGGTGTTTCTGCGCGCCTTTGCGCCGCGGGCATGACAGCTGCACTCGGCGGCTGAATTCGGCTACAATGGCGGCTTTTTCCTGCCGGGGTCCGTCACCATGGAAATCAATCCGATTCTGAACACCATCAAAGATCTGCGCAGCCGCTCTGAAACCATCAGGGGGTATCTTTGACTACGATCACAAGCGTGATCGTCTGACCGAAGTAGAGCGTGAGCTGGAAGACCCGAGCGTCTGGAACGAGCCGGAGCGCGCCCAGAATCTGGGACGCGAGCGCTCGCAGCTGGCTGAGATTGTTGGCACCCTCGATGAAATGAGCGGCGGCTTGGCTGACGCCAGCGAGCTGCTCGAGATGGCTGCCGAAGAGGGTGATCAGGGCGCGGTTGATGATGTGGTTGCTGAGCTGAAGCGCTTGCAGGAGGCGCTGGAGAAGCTCGAGTTTCGCCGTATGTTTAGCGGCGAAATGGACGCCAATAACTGCTATCTGGACATCCAGGCCGGCTCCGGCGGCACTGAAGCGCAGGATTGGGCCAACATTCTGCTGCGCATGTACCTGCGCTGGGCGGACCAGCACGGGTTTGATGCGGAGATTGTTGAACTGTCCGAAGGGGAAGTGGCTGGCATCAAGAGTGCGACTGTGCACATCCGTGGCGAATACGCCTTCGGCTGGCTGCGCACCGAAATTGGCGTGCACCGTCTGGTGCGCAAGAGCCCGTTTGACTCCGGTAACCGTCGTCACACCTCATTCTCGGCGGTCTTTGCCTCGCCCGAGATCGACGATGACATCGAAATCGATATCAACCCGGCGGATCTGCGCGTAGATACCTATCGCTCCTCCGGTGCCGGTGGTCAGCACGTTAACACCACCGACTCCGCGGTGCGTATTACCCACATTCCGACCAATACCGTGGTCAGCTGCCAGAACCAGCGCTCACAGCACGCCAACAAGGACCACGCAATGAAGATGTTGCGGGCCAAGTTGTACGAGCTGGAAATGATGAAGCGCACCGAGGCCGCGCAGGCGCTGGAAGACACCAAGTCCGACATCGGCTGGGGTCACCAGATCCGCTCCTACGTGCTCGATCAGTCGCGCATCAAGGATCTGCGTACCGGTATCGAGAACAGCAACTGCAACGCGGTACTGGATGGCGATCTCGATGAGTTTATCGAGGCCAGCCTGAAAATGGGCCTGTAAGCCGATCACCGCACGGCAACCAGCCATGGCCCGCGTTGCGGGCCAACAACCGAATTGATTTTTTCCGGGATTCATCGACATGACCGACCAGCAGCAAGACCTGCAAGCCCAACACGAGGAAGAGAACCAGCTGATCGCGCAGCGCAAGGCCAAGCTGGCCGCAGCCCGCGAGCAGGGTATCGCCTTCCCCAACGACTTCCGCCGCGACAGCCTGTGCGCCGATCTGCAGAAGGCGTACGAGGGCAAGAGCAAGGAGGAGCTGGAGGCCGCGGCCATTCCGGTCAAGATCGCCGGTCGCATCATGCTCAACCGTGGTGCCTTCATGGTGCTGCAGGATACCTCGGGTCGCCTGCAGGTATACGTTGATCGCAAGGGTCTGCCAGCCGAGACGCTGGAGGCGATCAAGACCTGGGACCTGGGTGACATTATTGCCGCTGAAGGTACCCTGGCGCGCTCCGGCAAGGGTGACCTGTACGTGCATATGACCAATGTGCGCCTCCTGACCAAGTCACTGCGTCCGCTGCCGGACAAGCACCACGGTCTGACCGATACCGAGCAGCGCTACCGTCAGCGCTACGTTGATCTGATCGTTAACGAGGAAGCGCGTCATACCTTCCGCGTTCGTTCACAGGTGATCGCGCATATCCGTCGCTTCCTTAACGACCGCGGCTTCCTGGAAGTCGAAACCCCGATGCTGCAGACCATCCCGGGTGGCGCAGCGGCGAAGCCGTTCGAGACGCACCATAACGCGCTGGATATGGCTATGTTCTTGCGTATTGCGCCGGAGCTGTACCTCAAGCGTCTGGTCGTTGGCGGCTTCGAGAAAGTGTTCGAGATCAACCGCAACTTCCGTAACGAGGGTGTCTCGACCCGTCACAACCCCGAGTTCACCATGCTCGAGTTCTATCAGGCCTACGCGGACTACCGCGACAACATGGACCTGACCGAAGAGCTGTTCCGTGAGCTGGCGCAGGCGGTACTGGGCACCTCCGACGTGCCCTATGGTGACAAGGTATTCCACTTCGGTGAGCCCTTCGTACGCCTGTCCGTGTACGACTCCATCCTCAAGTACAACCCGGACATCACCGAGGCAGACCTGAACGACGTCGAGAAGGCGCGCGCGATCGCCAAGAAGGCCGGTGCCAAAGTGCTCGGTCATGAGGGTCTGGGCAAGCTGCAGGTGATGATTTTCGAAGAGCTGGTCGAGCACAAGCTGGAGCAGCCGCACTTCATTACCGAGTATCCGTTCGAAGTGTCGCCGCTGGCGCGCCGCAACGACGACAACCCGAACGTCACCGATCGTTTCGAGCTGTTCATCGGTGGTCGCGAAATCGCCAACGCCTACTCGGAGCTTAATGACGCCGAAGATCAGGCTGAGCGCTTCCTCGCCCAGGTGGCAGAGAAGGACGCTGGCGACGACGAGGCCATGCACTACGACGCCGATTTCGTTCGTGCGCTGGAGTACGGCATGCCGCCGACCGCCGGTGAAGGCATCGGCATCGACCGTCTGGTCATGCTGCTGACCAACTCGCCGTCGATCCGCGACGTGATTCTGTTCCCGCACATGCGCCCGGAGGCGTAAGGGAACAGCGTCGAACCGTGGGCTGAATGCCGATAGCCAGCGGTGGCGCTACGATGGCGAGCATTCGCCATCGCTGCCGTCGGGGTTGGCAGCACTATGCACTATGCGTGGTCCGTGTCGCTGTGATCGTCAGGGAGTCAATGCAGTGAAACAGAGTGAGCAGTATCAGCTGGTCATCCGCAGCTTGTCTGACCGCATCGTTGAGGCGCAGGCACCGATCCGGGTGCTGGACGCTATCAAGTGGGACGACGGCATCCGCGACACCTTTCTCAAGAAGCGCTGCAAGGCGCTGCCTGATGTTAATCCTGACTACTATGCGCAGCGCCCGCTGGGCTTCGACCCGGCTGAGCGTCGGCAGATCTTTCAGGATATCGAGCGCGATATCACTCGTCAGTTGGGCAGCTTCAATCCCGTTGGCCAGATCATGCGCCGCATGTGCCGTGAGTACCGCATGGTCATTCGCATGCTGGAAGCGCGCGGCACCCAGGACTTCGGCCTGATCTCGCAAGAGCTCTACGGTGCGGCATCCGACGCGTTCCATGCTGGAGACCCGACGCTGACCGATCTGGGCATCATGCTCAGTGAGTCGCTGAAGAATATCGCCCGTACCGAATTGGCGCGCGAGCCCAAGACCATTGCCGCACCGGATGCCGTGCAGATTTTGCAGGCTCGGATGAACGAGGCGTTCCCGGACGACCAGGCGGTGCGCGTATTTGAGTCCGACGGTATTGTTGCCGACGCGGCGGCAGGCGCCGACTACATCAAGATTCGCAGCGACGCGATGTTCAACCAGCGTGACCTGAACATCCTGGCGGTGCATGAGGGTATGGTGCATGTGGCGACCAGCCTGAATGGGCAACACCAGCCGATCTGCACCTTCTTGGCCAAGGGGCCGCCATCATCGACGGTGACCCAGGAAGGGCTGGCCATTCTGATGGAAGTGTTGACCTTCAACTCCTACCCGGCGCGGCTGCGCAAGCTGACCGACCGAACTCGGGCGATCCAGATCGCCGAGACCGGCGGTGACTTTCTCGATGTCTTTCAGTTCTATCGGGATGAGGGCTATTCGCGCGATGACAGCTACAACAACACCAGCCGGGTGTTTCGTGGCTCGGCCAGCAACGGGCTGCCGTTTACCAAGGATCTGGTCTACCTGAAGGGCTTTATCCTGACCTACAACTACATTCAGCTGGCAGTACGCAAAGGCAAGTTACAGCAGATCCCGCTGCTGTTTTGTGGCAAAACCACGCTGGAGGATATGCGCACGCTGGGGCAGTTGGTGGAGGAAGGACTGGTTGTACCGCCGCGTTACCTGCCGGCGCCCTTTGCTGACCTCAACGCGCTGAGTGCCTGGATGTGCTTCTCGGGCTTTTTGAACAACCTCAGTCTGGATCGGGTCGAAGCAGACTACGCCAACATTCTGTAATCGGAGTATTCGATGTCGCAAACGCAGGAAATCAACAAACTGCCGATCATTCTCACGGCCATCATCACCGTGATTGCCACCGTTACCGTGCTGCACCTGTACGGTTATCTGAACTTCGTCAATCCGGAAAAAGGCCTGGAGCTGGCGGACTACCGGGTGGTGACTGTCGGTTCGGAGGAAGCGGGTAGCCTGCGTCGCAACCCGGCCAAGCATGAGGCCGAATGTGTGGACGGTATTCTGGTGTTGCACGCCAGTAACATGAATGGCTTGTCCGGGGTGCTGAAGGACAATCGCGACCGCGTCGTGCGCTGTGTGAATCAAACCGTACCGTTGGCGGAGTAAGCCATGACGGAGCGGCCGGTGCAATTGGAGGAAGGGTGGCTGGACGCCCTGCAGAGTGAGTTTGAACAGCCCTACATGCAGGCGCTGCGCAGCTTTTTGCAGGCAGAGAAGGCGGCTGGTAAGGCGATCTTTCCGCCGGGTCCGCTGATTTTCAACGCGCTCAACTCCACGCCGCTGGACAAGGTTCGGGTGGTGATTATCGGACAAGATCCTTATCACGGGCCCGGGCAGGCGCATGGTCTGAGCTTTTCGGTGCCGCCAGGTGTGCGCACGCCGCCATCGCTACAAAACATCTTCAAGGAAATCAATCGGGATCTTGGGTTGCCTATCCCGGGTCACGGCTGCCTTCAGTCTTGGGCAGAGCAGGGGGTGCTGCTGCTCAATGCGGTACTCACCGTCGAGCAGGCTCAGGCTGGCTCCCATGCGAAACGCGGGTGGGAGCGATTCACCTCAAAGGTCATCGAGCTGGTTAACGAGCGCTGCGAAAACTGCGTCTTTTTGTTGTGGGGCAGCTATGCCCAGCGCAAGGGTGAGCAGATCGATCGGGCAAGACACCATGTGCTGACGTCGGTACATCCATCGCCCTTGTCGGCGCATCGTGGCTTCATTGGTAATGGGCATTTTTCCGCAGCGAACGACTATCTTGTCAGTAAGGGGCTGGCGCCCATTGACTGGAGCCTGCCAGATCTTCCCCGGTAACTGTCTGATGACTGCTGGAGATTGTCATGGAACATGCACTACAACCCTACACTGCGCTGGTTCCGCGCACCGACAAGCTGGTGGTACAAAAGGCTGGCCATACGGCGCTGGTCACCATCGATAACCCGCCAGCCAACACTTGGGACTCCGACACCCTGCACGGTCTGCCGGAGCTGCTCAACCACCTTAACAGTGATCCGGATATCTATGCGTTGGTGCTCACTGGACGTGGCGAGCGCTTCTTTTCGGCCGGCGCTGATCTGAAGATGTTTGCCGATGGTAATCCGGCGCGTGCTCGAGAGATGGCGCGGTTGTTCGGTCAGGCGTTTGAAGCGCTGCGCGACTTCTCCGGAGTCACTATCGCTGCCATCAATGGTTATGCAATGGGCGGTGGACTGGAATGTGCCTTGGCCTGCGATATCCGTATTGCCGAGCGGCAGGCGCAGCTGGCGCTGCCTGAGGCGGGAGTAGGTTTGTTGCCTTGTGCTGGCGGGACGCAGGCGCTTGCCTGGTTGGTGGGCGAGGGGTGGGCCAAACGCATGATCCTCTGCGGCGAGCGGGTCGATGGCGTGCGCGCCGAGCGGATTGGTCTGGTAGAGGAATGTGTCGAGCAGGGGCAGGCGCTGGGCGTTGCCTTGCGGCTGGCGGCGCAAGTGGCGCGGCAAAGCCCGGCAGCGGTGCGTTACTGCAAGGAGTTGATTCAGGGGGGCAGAGCACAGCCGATCAATACGCTACTGGCGCGGGAGCGTGAGCGCTTTGTCGATCTGTTTGAGCTTGAAGATACGGTAGAGGGCGTCAACGCCTTTCTGGAGAAGCGACCGCCGCAGTGGACGCGGCGGTAGCGTGAGCCTCGCAGCGCTGGCTTAGGCCAGCAGCTGCATCGCGGCCTCCATCTCGGCCGACAAGTCTTCTTCTTCGTTCTCCGCCGATGGATCCAAACCGAGTTTGGCGAAGGCCGGAATCGCGCTCCAGTCCATTTGGGTGTACGGATGCTGAGTACCGGCCAGTGATTGCAGTACGGCGACCTGGACAATGTCGGCGTAGTCGACGCTGGGCGAGTTGCGCTTGAAGTCCAGGTGCTGTGACGGCACGTGGCGCAGCGGTGCTGGGAAGTCCCAGGCTTGCAGGATTCGGTCACCCAGCACTGGATGGATGCGCTCGATGACCAGATTCAGGCTGATCGAATCACGCAGCAGCTGCGGGTTTTCTTCTGCGTAGGCCAGAATCGGCAGCACGCCAATTTGGTGTACGAGGCCGGCAAGGGTGGCCTGGTCCGGCTTGAGTTTGGTGTAGTGACGGCATAGAACGTGGCTGATGCCGGCCACTTCAGTGCTGCGGGTCCAGACCTCGCGCATCTTGCGGTCGATGACGTCGGAGGTCGCCTGGAACATCTGCGACATCGCCAGGCCGGTAGCCAGGTTGGCGGTGTAGGTGATGCCCATGCGGTTTACCGCCATCGCCAGATCGGTGATCTCCTGCCGGCTGCGCAGCAGCGGGCTGTTGACGACCTTGATCAGGCGCGCGCTCAGCGCGGCATCGTTACTGATTTCCTTAACCAAATGGGGGATGCTGACGTCCGGATCCTCGGCTGCTTCGCGCACACGCAGTGCGACCTCCGGCAAGGTTGGCAGCACCAGTTGGTCTTTCTCGATGGCCTGGATCAGTTCGTCCTGGACGCGCTGGGCAAGATCTGTCATCTCGTGTCCCTTGTCTCTTTATGATTCGGCTTCAGCGGCCGTAAGTTCGTGTTCGTAGGGCAGATCGGCAAGGCTGATCAGCGGGCCGTCGCTGGTTCCTGCGCTCAATGAGGCCAATTGTGCCGCATCTTTCTGAAGGACAGCCAGTATTTCCACTGCCTTGCTGCCGCGTGCGGCGATGACAACTTCACCGACCGACTTGCCTGTATCCCGATCAACAATCTCGGTGCCGGGTTGGGGCAACGCATCGCCAGCCATAAGCAGGCGATACATGCGCCGCTTCAGCTTGCCCAGATACTGCATGCGAGCGACGATTTCCTGGCCGGTGTAGCAGCCCTTGCGGAAGCTGACGCCACCCAGTTGCTGCAGATTCAGCATCTGCGGGATGAAGCTCTCGCGGGTCGGGCCGGTGACCTGCCCGACGCCGTTTTGAATTTGCTGCAGCAGCCATTGGTTCAGTGCGACCGGACTGGCGTGCTGGCATAGTTGATCGAGCAGGGCCTCTGCGCGTTCGGCCGGGGCCCAGAGTGCACAGGCGCCGCCTGGCAGGTCAATGGCGAACACATTGTCGCTGCGCAGCACTGCGCCATTGGCGGGCAGGCTGAGGCCGCAGCTTTGCAGCGCCGCCTCAGCCGCTTCGCCCCAAATGCCAAAGCCGACCCAGCTCTGGCTTTGGTTGCTCAGTTGGCACTTGTAGAACACCGCGTACTTGGCCAGGTCTGCCAGCTGCGCTTCAATCAGTTCGCGATCAAGGCTCAGCATGACGCCCTGGTCGGTGCGCCACAGGCGGAAGCTGGACTGCATGCGGCCTTTGGGGTTGCAGCGAGCGCCGAGCGTGCTGGTGTCTGCTGATACGCTTTTCAGGTCGCAGGTGATCTGGCCCTGCAGGAACTTGTCGGTATCGGCGCCGTCGATGGTGATGATGCCTTCGTGGCTCAGCCAGCTGACGCAGGTGGCGCAGTCTGCCCGGTCGTCAGTAAAGCGAGCGGCGAGGTCGGGTAGTTGAGTCATGCCTGTCGTTGTTCCAGTGGTTCAGGTGGTACATCATAGGGGCAGGGCAGGTGCTTGTCAGGCACTGCTTGCCGTTATAATGCGGTTTTTACCAAGCAGTTCAATCCTCACTGTGGAGTTGCCGATGTCGGCCGATATAGAAATGAAGCGTTTGTTCTGGCACAGCCGTCGCGGCATGCTGGAGCTGGATGTATTGCTGGTGCCCTTCCTGCAGGAAGTGTACCCGACGCTGGAGGCCGCCGATCAGCAGCGTTACCAGAAGTTGCTGGAGTGTGAGGACCAGGACATGTTTGGCTGGTTCATGCAGCGTGGCAAGCCGGAGGACCCGGATCTGCGACGCATCGTGGAGATGATTCTCGATCGTGTACAGCCCAACTGAATATCTGTTGTTGCGCCGTCAGCCATCCCGTTGGCTGGCATTGGCTCTGGCGCTGATGGGGCTGTTGGCCTGCGTCGGCGTGGTCAAGAGTGCGCTGTCGCTATGGCCCAGTGTGCTGTGCCTGCTGCTGGTGGCTGTCTACTGCAGTTGGATTTGGCCGCGTCAGGTCAGTCTAAGCCATCCGCATTCGGTCACTGGCTTGCGGTTTGATAGTGACGGTTGGCATGTTCTGCGCCGTGACGGCTCGGAGGTCGCGGCACGGCTGCTGGCCGACACCTACGTGAGTGCGATGCTGACAGTGGTGCGGTTGCGCGAGCAGGGACGCTGGTGCCCGGTGTCTGTGGTGCTGCCGGCAGACGCCGCGTCCGAAGAAAGCCTGCGGCGTCTGCGCTTGCGCTTGCGCTTTAGTCGCCAGCGCTGGGCGGCTGCAGAATAGTATCCAGAGCCTCGTCCAGCTGAGCCGGAAAGTCTAAGGTGTAATGCAAGCCACGGCTTTCCCGGCGCAGCATGGCTGAGCGGATGATCAGGTCCGCAACCAGCGCGAGGTTGCGCAGTTCCAGCAAGTCACGGCTGACGCGATAGTTGCTGTAAAACTCGTGAATTTCTCCTCGCAGCATGTCGACGCGGTGCTTGGCGCGCTGCAGACGCTTTGATGTCCGCACGATCCCCACGTAGTCCCACATGAAGCGCCGCAGCTCATCCCAGTTGTGCGAGATGATGACGTCCTCATCCGAGTCGGTTACCTGGCTTTCATCCCAGTTCGGCAGATCTGTTGGCATCTCGGTGCCGGGCAGCCGGTCGAGGATGTCGCGGCTGGCGGCGCGGCCGTAGACGATGCATTCCAGCAGCGAGTTGCTGGCCATGCGGTTGGCTCCATGCAAGCCGGTGAAGCTGGTCTCGCCAATGGCGTAGAGCTGTTCGACATCGGTATGACCGCTGCTGTCGACCATCACGCCGCCACAGGTGTAGTGCGCTGCGGGTACTACCGGGATCGGTTCCTTGGTGATGTCGATACCGAATGCCAGACAGCGTTCGTGGACGGTCGGGAAGTGGCTGCGGATGAATTCGGCCGGCTTGTGCGTAATGTCCAGATAGACACAATCCAGGCCGAGGCGCTTCATCTCGTGGTCAATGGCGCGGGCGACAATATCCCGTGGTGCGAGCTCGGCGCGTTCGTCGAAGCGCGGCATGAAGCGCTCGCCATTGGGCAGGCGCAATAGGGCTCCCTCGCCTCGCAGTGCTTCGGTGATCAGGAAACTCTTGGCTTTGGGGTGGTACAGGCACGTGGGATGGAATTGGTTGAACTCCATATTGGCCACTCGGCAGCCCGCGCGCCAGGCCATGGCAATACCGTCGCCAGAGGCGCTGTCGGGGTTGCTGGTGTACAGATACACTTTGCTGGCGCCGCCGGTCGCCAGCACAGTAAAGCGCGCGGCAACCGTTTCTACCCGGCCGGTCGAGCGATTGAGAATGTAGGCGCCGAGGCACTGATTACCGCTGCGGCCGAGTTTTTGCGAGGTGATCAGGTCAACCGCAACGCGGTTGTCGAGCAGTTCGATATTGGCATGCTCTTCAGCGCGCTGCAGCAGTGTGTTGAAAATGGCGGCGCCGGTGGCGTCGGCAGCATGAATGATACGGCGATGACTGTGGCCGCCCTCTCGGGTGAGGTGGAAGTCATCGCTTTCACTGCCGTCCTCTCGGCGCTCCCGGGTAAAGGGCACGCCCTGGTCGACCAGCCAGCCGATGGCGTCGCGGCTGTCACCGACAATCTGTCGTACCGCATCTTCGTGACACAGGCCGCCACCGGCGATCAGCGTGTCCTGCACATGGGCATCGACTGTGTCGGTATCATCCAGCACCGCGGCAACGCCGCCCTGCGCCCAGAACGTGGAGCCTTCCGATAGCTGGCCTTTGCTCAGCACGGCGACGCGCAGGTCGCTCGCCAGGTGCAGTGCCAGCGTGAGGCCGGCAGCGCCGCTGCCGATGACCAGTACATCGTATTGCCGTTGTTGCGTCATTGCGTTCATGGGGCTCAGTGCTTGCGTCGAGGCGTCCTAGTATATAGAAGCCGAGTGCCTCACAATACTGTCACCCATGGGGGCGTGTGCTGGATATCACCGCGGTTGATGAAAGTGATGGCCCATTGCGCTCAAGGGGGAACTTTTTGCCATCGTCCGTGCTCCTAGTCCTGTACCTGAGTGAGGGGAGAACTTTTGGTTACATCTTGTGTCTACGATAACAGCGCCGGTCGCGGGCTTCGACGAGTGTTCGAGCAATGACCGGACAGAGTGATCAGCAACTGGTTGAACGGGTGCAGAAGGGCGATAAGCGCGCCTTTGATCTGCTGGTACTGAAGTATCAGCACAAGATTCTCGCGCTGGTAACTCGCTTCGTGCATGACAGTCATGAAGCGCAGGATGTTGCTCAGGAAGCCTTCATCAAGGCCTATCGTGCACTGGCAAATTTTCGCGGCGACAGCGCTTTTTATACTTGGCTGTACCGCATTGCGATCAACACCGCCAAGAACTACCTGGTTGCGCGCAATCGGCGCCCACCGGATAGCGATATTGCCGCAGACGAGGCGGAGTACTACGACGGCGACAGTATTCTCAAGGATATTCACTCGCCCGAGCGCGATATGTTGCGCAACGAAATCGAGCAAGTAGTGAACCGAACGCTGCAACAGTTGCCTGATGATTTAAGAACGGCATTAACCCTTCGAGAGTTTGAAGGGTTGAGCTATGAAGATATTGCGAACGTGATGGATTGTCCTGTTGGGACTGTTCGTTCCCGAATTTTTCGGGCCCGTGAAGCAATCGATAAAGCCCTGAAACCGCTGCTTGAGGCATAGGTAGCAGGGTGGGGTGCAACGCAGTGAGCCCGATGGGGCCAACAGCAGAGGTAAAGCAATGAGAAGCGAAGTCTTGCAGGAGTCTCTTTCCGCGCTCATGGATAATGAGGCTGATGAACTGGAAGTGCGCCGTGTTCTCCAGGCCACCGAGCAGGATCCGGAGCTGCGTGGTACCTGGTCGCGCTACCAAGTAGCGCGCTCGGTGATGCACAAGGAGCCATGGCAGGGTTCGATTGATCTGTCGGCTGGTATTGCTGCCGCATTGCACTACGAGCCGGCTCTGCAAGTGGCGCCGCACGCGTCGACTGCGAAAGGCGGGTCCGTGATCTGGCGCAACATGGGCCGGGTAGCGGTAGCCGCGTCGGTTACCCTAGCGGTGCTCGTTGGGGTGCGAATGGTCAACCAGGACGCGGTGCCGGGTGGTAGTCAGATGACGGCGGCGACCATGTCTGCACCGTCCATGCTGCAGGCCAATCCGGCGGCTCGTTCTGGTGCGGTGCTGGCGGGTTACTCGCAAACCGGTAATGCTGGTGCTGAGCCGCTGGCTCCGGCTCAGGCGCCTTCAGCCTGGCATGAGCAGCGCATTGGCCGTTACCTGCGTGAGCACGCGGAAGCCAGCGCTCAAGCCGGTAGCCCCCAGCTGATACCCTATGCTCGTGCCGCCAGTATGGAAGGTCGCTAGTGGTTGCGTGTCGACGTACGCTGAGCTGCTGCTCCCTGGCAGCTTTGCTGATTTCTCCACTGGTTCAGGCGCGTGATGCGAGCCAGTGGTTGCAAGGGATGGTTGACGCGGTAGGACAGCAAAGTTATTCGGGGTCGTTCGTCTATGAGCGATCCGGCAGTTTCAGTACCCACCATATTTGGCATCAAGCCGATAACGCTGGCATTACCGAGCGCCTGTTGCGCGCGGACGGTGAGCCGCAGGAGTGGGTGCGCCAAGACGGGCAGATCCAGTGTGCCAGTTCTTTCGCAGCAGCCTCGGGTTGGCCTGCTGACGCCTCCGTTTCCCTGAATCCGGACAAGCTTGCGCGTTGGTATGCGCTGGATGTGCTGGGTTCAACGCGTGTTGCGGATCGCCCCGTAACGGTCGTGGCGATGAAGCCGCGAGATGCCTTCCGATATGCATACGAGTTGTATCTGGACGACCAGACCGGCCTGTTGCTCAAATCGTTACTCATCAATGAGCGCAATGTTCTGCTTGAGCGCTTCCAGTTCACCGATGTGCAATTTAATGATCTTGATGACGATCAGCTCGACGCGGGCCCTGGCTGCCTTGCGCTCACCGAGCCAGCGCCTGAAAAGCTGATCGACACCTCTGGCTGGGTGCCGGGCTGGTTACCCCCCGGTTTTGTCGCAGGAGATCCGGTGGTTCGTTCTTTTGAGCGTAACGAGCCTCCGGTGATGAGCCAGGCTTTCAGTGACGGTCTTGCTCGATTTACCTTGTTTGTTGAGCCGCTTGGCGAAGGGGCGCTGGCCGAGGATTTGTTGGCTCAGCTTGGGCCGACGGTCGCGGTGAGTCGACGTCTGCAGGTTGATGGGGCACCTTATCTGGCGACCATCGTTGGTGAAATCCCGCCGGCGACCGCAGAGCGCGTTGCCGCTTCCTTTCCCCACACTACCGCGGAGTTGGCGCAGTGATTGAGGAGCGGGGGCGGGTTTTGAGTGTCGAGCCTGGTGCTGTGTGGGTCGAGACCGTGCGCACCAGTACCTGCGGCAACTGTGCTGCCAAGGTCGGATGCGGCCAGGCGTTGCTCGCCAAGGTCGGTTCTGGCGCTAAACGGGGCTTTATCCGAGCCTTGACGGACCGCAGTTGGCAGGTCGGTGATGAAGTATTTATCGGTATTCCAGAGGATGCCGTCGTTCGAGGCGCGCTCTGGGTGTATATGGTTCCGTTGCTGGGGTTGTTTGTCAGCGCACTGCTGGCTCAGGCCTTGGGGGTGACGGAGCCTTTGGTGATTGGGGCTGCGATGGTTGGCCTGATCGCCGGTTTTGCAGTAGTGCGCTGGCATGGCCAGCGAGCGCAGCGTGATCCGCAAATGATGCCGCAGGTGTTGCGCTCGGCGGGGCAGATGATGCCCTTCGCCCCGGAGGGGCGGCTGAACGGCTGATGTCTTTGCAAGACAGTCCTTGATACAGGTGAGGAGAAATCAGGCTTATGTTGTCTGTTCGACGTTGGGCCCTTGCGGCTGCAGGTGTGCTGATTCTGGGATGGCAATCGCTGGTGGTTGCGGCAGATCTGCCGGACTTTACCGAGCTGGTGGAAGAGGCATCGCCGGCGATCGTCAATATTAGTACCCGCCAGAACGTCTCCAGTCAGCCAATGGCTGGTGTTCAGGGTATGCCGGATCTGGAAGGCATGCCGCCGATGTTCCGTGAGTTCTTTGAGCGTAGCTTCCCGCAGGCGCCATCACCGCGTGAGCGTGAAGCGCCGCAATCGCTGGGTTCGGGTTTTATCATTTCCCACGATGGTTATGTGCTGACCAATAATCACGTGGTCGCCGATGCAGACGAGATCTTTGTGCGCCTGTCGGATCGTCGTGAAATGCAGGCCGAGCTCGTGGGTGCTGACCCGCGCTCGGATCTTGCGCTGCTGAAGATTGACGCTGGCGACGACCTGCCGGTGGTAAAGATCGGCAAATCGGCGGATCTCAAGCCAGGTGAATGGGTGCTGGCGATCGGTTCGCCCTTTGGTTTTGACTACTCTGTGACGGCTGGCATCGTCAGCGCCAAGGGTCGCAGCCTGCCCAACGAGAACTACGTCCCCTTCATTCAGACCGATGTGGCGATTAACCCGGGTAACTCCGGCGGGCCGCTGTTCAACCTGGATGGCGAGGTTGTTGGTATCAACTCGCAAATCTTCACCCGTTCCGGCGGATTTATGGGGTTGTCATTCGCCATTCCGATGGATGTGGCGATGGATGTGGTTGAGCAGATCAAGGATAACGGCAGCGTGCAGCGAGGCTGGCTCGGTGTCGTGATTCAGGAGGTCAACAAGGACTTGGCTGAGTCGTTTGATCTGCCCAAGCCCGCGGGTGCGCTGGTGGCTCAGATCATGCCCGGTGGTCCGGCTGATAAGGGTGGCCTGAAGGTGGGCGATGTGATTCTCGAGTTTAACGGCCATGAGGTGGTTCGCTCGTCTGATCTGCCGCACGCAGTGGGTCGAGTCCGCCCTGGCACTGATGCGACGCTGGTGGTGATGCGCGACAAGCAGCGCAAGACGCTGACCATGGAAATCGGTGCGCTGCCGGATGACGACGCAGTCGCCGCAGCCGGCAGTAATGAGCAGGCGCCGAGCAAAACCTCCAATCGGCTGGGTGTGAGCGTCGCTGAGCTGAGCGATGAGCAGAAGAAAAACCTCGACATCCACTCTGGTGTGGTTGTGCGCGAAGTCAGTCGTGGTCCGGGTGCAATGGTTGGTCTGCGTCCTGGTGACATCATCACCAACCTCGACAATCGCTCTGTGGATTCGGTAGAGACCTTCACCCGAATCGCTCGCGACCTGCCGGACAATCGCTCGATCTCCATGCGGGTGATTCGTCAGGGCCGCGCCAGCTACATTACCTTCCGCCTGGCGGAGTAAGTTCAGCGCTTTGCTGCTCCCGGTCGTCGACGGTGCTAACAGGGCGATGACCGGGGGCTGCAGCGATGGCGACATCGTCGCTAATCAGGTAAACTCGCGGGCTGTTTTGGGGAATCGCATCCCCGTCTCGCCAAGTCTGGCAACCCTGTCTGGATGATCCGCGCTGTGAGTGACCTGAGCCTGATTCGTAACTTTTCCATTATTGCCCACATCGACCACGGCAAGTCGACGCTGGCTGACCGCTTTATTCAGATTTGTGGCGGCCTGACCGAACGCGAAATGGAAGCGCAGGTGCTCGACTCCATGGATCTGGAGCGTGAGCGCGGTATCACCATCAAGGCGCACAGCGTCACGCTGTATTACACCGCCAAAGACGGCAAGACCTACCAGCTCAACTTCATCGACACCCCCGGTCACGTCGACTTTCACTACGAGGTAAGCCGTTCGCTGGCAGCTTGTGAAGGCGCGCTTTTGGTGGTGGACGCCGCGCAGGGCGTGGAAGCCCAGTCGGTCGCCAACTGTTATACCGCCATTGAGCAGGGCCTTGAGGTCATGCCGGTGCTGAACAAGATCGACCTGCCGCAGGCCGAGCCGGAACGTGTCAAGGCTGAGATTGAAAGCGTTATCGGTATCGATGCAACGGACGCCGTAGCCTGTTCGGCCAAGAGCGGCATCGGTGTTGAGGATGTGCTCGAAGCGCTGATTCACACTATCCCGTCGCCGGAAGGCGAGATTGAGGCGCCGTTGCAGGCGCTGATTATCGACTCCTGGTTCGATAATTACCTCGGTGTTGTGTCTCTGGTTCGCGTAAAGCACGGCCGAATCAAGAAGGGTGACAAAGTGCTGGTCAAGTCGACCGGCAAGACTCATCTGGTCGACAGCGTTGGGGTTTTCAATCCCAAACACACCGAAACGCCAGACCTGAAGGCTGGTGAAGTAGGCTTCATCATTGCCGGCATCAAGGATATTCACGGTGCCCCGGTGGGTGACACCCTGACCCTGTCCAACACCCCGGACGTTGACCCGCTGCCCGGCTTCCAGAAGGTTAAGCCGCAGGTTTATGCCGGTCTTTTCCCGGTCAGTTCCGATGATTTCGAGGATTTTCGTGAGGCGCTGCAGAAGCTGACGCTGAACGATGCGGCGCTGCAGTTTGAGCCGGAAAGCTCCGAGGCGCTCGGCTTCGGCTTCCGTATCGGCTTCCTTGGCATGCTGCATATGGAGATCATTCAGGAGCGTCTCGAGCGCGAGTACGACCTGGACCTGATTACCACCGCGCCGACCGTAGTGTTCGAGGTCGTGAAGAAGGGGGGTGAGGTGATCTACGTTGATAACCCCTCATTGCTGCCCGATCCATCGGTGATCGAGGAGATGCGCGAGCCGATCGTACGGGCCAATATCCTCGTCCCGCAGGACCATCTGGGCAGCGTGATCACCCTCTGTATCGAAAAGCGCGGCGTACAGCACGACATGATCTTCCTCGGCACCCAGGTTCAGGTGGTCTATGACCTGCCGATGAACGAGGTAGTGCTCGACTTCTTCGATCGTCTGAAGTCGGTAAGTCGCGGTTACGCCTCGCTCGACTACAGCTTCGATCGTTTCCAGCCGGCCAAACTGGTGCGTCTGGATGTATTGATCAACGGTGAGAAGGTCGACGCGTTGGCGCTGATCGTGCATCGTGACAACGCAGCGTTCAAAGGGCGCCAGCTGGTCGAGAAAATGAAGGATCTGATCCCGCGTCAGATGTTCGATGTGGCGATTCAGGCTGCCATCGGTGGCCAGATTGTTGCCCGCTCAACCGTCAAGGCACTGCGCAAGAACGTACTCGCCAAGTGCTATGGTGGTGATGCCAGCCGAAAGAAAAAGCTGCTCGAGAAGCAGAAGGCCGGTAAGAAGCGTATGAAGCAGGTAGGTAGTGTGGAGATTCCGCAGGATGCGTTCCTCGCGGTACTGAAAGTCGACAACTAGAGACGGTAAGCGCGAACGATGATGCACATCAACTTTCCACTGGTGCTGGTGATTGCGGTCGCCGTCAGTGGGTTTCTGGCCCTGCTTGATCGTATTTTCCTCGCGCCACGTCGTCGTCGTGCGGTTGCCAGCTACGAAGCCCAGGTCGATGTGGCTGACCCGCAAACGATCGCCAAGCTGGATAAGGAACCGTTGCTGGTCGAGTACGGCAAGTCCTTCTTTCCGGTGCTGGCAGTTGTTCTGATTCTGCGTTCTTTCCTGGTGGAGCCGTTCCAGATTCCGTCGGGGTCGATGAAGCCGACGCTGGACGTGGGTGACTTTATTCTCGTGAATAAGTTTGCCTATGGTATCCGCCTGCCGGTCATCGACACCAAGGTGATCCCGATTGGCGACCCGCAACGCGGCGATGTGATGGTGTTTCGTTACCCGAATGACCCGACCATCAACTACATCAAGCGCGTTGTCGGCTTGCCCGGCGATCATATCCGCTATGCTGGAAAGCAGCTGTACATCAACGGCCAGAAGATTGAGCACGAGCTGGTTAATGTAATTCCGGATGATGAGGTGCCCGATGGCCATCCGTTGCAGGCTGTTGCTACGGCCTCAATCTTCCAGGAGCAGTTGGGCGAAGTCAGCCACCGAATTCGTCAGAAGAAACTGTCGCAAACGCCCAGACCTAACGAGTGGGTGGTGCCTGAAGGGCACTACTTCATGATGGGTGACAACCGCGATAACTCCAACGACAGCCGCTATTGGCAGTCCGCGGAGATGCCCAAGGAGTTGTGGGGCATGGTTCCTGACAACTATATTGTGGGCAAGGCCTTCGCGGTCTGGATGCATTGGCCGGAACCGAAGCTGAGCAATCTGCCCAGTTTTTCGAGCGTCGCTTTGATCCATTGAGCGAGCCGAACAGGACATAACATCAACAACGGATTACGAGGTTCTCATGCGCCACTCACAGAAAGGGGCATCCTTCTTCGGCTGGCTGGCCGTCATTGCGTTGATCGTATTCGGTATGGTTATCGCGATGAAGCTGGTTCCGATCTACATGGATCACTATTCGTTGCGCAATATCATTACGACGGTGAACGAAGATCCGACGATCAAGATCAATTCGCTGCGTGAGCTCAATAGTTACATTGAGAAGGGCATGCAGCTCAACAGCATCCGCGATATCAATCCGAAAGAAGCCATCAAGGTGACCCAGAGCGGCCAGAACGCCTACACCTTGGTACTCAAGTACGAAGTGCGCGCGCCGTTGCTGAATACAGTGGATCTGCTGGTCCACTTTGACGAAACATTCATTGTCAGACCATTAAAGTGAGCAATAAGCTAGACCGACTAGAGCGCAGGATTGGCTACCACTTCAAGGATCAGGACCTGCTGGTGCTGGCCCTTACCCACCGCAGCCTCGGTGGCCGCAACAACGAGCGCCTGGAGTTTCTGGGCGACTCGATTCTCAACTTCGTTGCTGCCGAGATGCTGTTTCAACATTTTCCCCAAGCGCGCGAAGGGCAGCTATCGAGGCTACGTGCACGGCTGGTCAAGGGTGTCACCCTGGCTGAGCTGGCCAAGGGCTTTGAGCTCGGCGAGCACCTGCGCCTGGGATCCGGCGAATTGAAGAGCGGCGGGTTCCGCCGCGAGTCGATTCTCGCCGACGCGACCGAAGCCATTATCGGCGCTATCTATCTCGACAGTGGTTTGGACGCCGTACGTGAACGCGTCCTGCATTGGTTGGGCGACCATATCGCCACGTTGACGCTGGTGGATAACAACAAGGATCCGAAGACGCGTTTGCAGGAGTTCCTGCAGTCACGTCAGAGCGAGCTGCCTCGTTACGAGGTGATCGAGAGCAGTGGCGAAGCCCACTGCAGAACATTCAAGGTGGACTGTCAGGTCGAGCTTTTGGCTGAGCGTACCTACGGTGTCGGCAGCAGCCGCCGACTGGCAGAACAACAGGCAGCCCAGCAGGCGTTGATTGCCCTGGGTGTGGAGCGAGCCGATGACTGATGCTGTTTCCCGCTGCGGTTACGTGGCCATTGTCGGCCGTCCGAATGTCGGCAAGTCGACCCTTCTGAACCATATTCTCGGCCAAAAGCTGGCCATTACCTCGCGTAAGCCGCAGACCACCCGTCACACGCTACTGGGCATTAAAACCGAGGGCGAAGTGCAGGCGATCTACGTCGATACCCCCGGCTTGCACAAGGAAAACGAGAAAGCGCTCAACCGCTTCATGAACAAGAGTGCCAGTCAGGCGCTGCGTGATGTGGATGTTGTGCTGTTTGTGGTGGACCGCCTGCGCTGGACCGACGAAGACCAGATGGTGCTGGAGCGGGTGCAGTTCGTTAACTGTCCGGTGCTGATCGTAGTCAACAAGCTCGATCGGATGGAAGACAAGAACGAGTTGCTGCCGCACCTCGAGTGGCTCACTACTCAGTTGCCGAATGCTGAAGTCGTTCCGGTTTCGGCGCTGCAGGGGCGCAATATCGATCGTCTCGAGTCGCTGATTGCCGAGCGTCTGCCGGAGAGTGAGCACTTCTACCCGGAAGACCAGCTGACCGATAAAAGCTCCCGCTTCCTCGCTGCCGAACTGGTGCGCGAGAAGGTCATGCGTCAGTTGGGGGCGGAAATTCCCTATCAGGTTGCTGTCGAGATCGAGCAGTTCAAACAGGAAGGGCGCATTTTGCACATTCATGCGCTGATTCTGGTTGAGCGCGAGGGGCAGAAGAAGATCATCATCGGTGACGGTGGCGAGCGCCTGAAAAAGATCGGCCAGGAAGCGCGCCTCGACATGCAGAAGCTGTTTGGCAGCAAGATCATGCTCAATCTGTGGGTCAAGGTGCGTCGCGGCTGGTCTGATGATGAGCGCGCGCTGGGCTCGCTGGGTTATCGCTTCGACGACTGACCTGCATGCGCGAGCATCTGCAGCCCGCCTACGTCCTGCATAGCAGGCCCTATCGCGATACCAGTGCGCTGGTGGACTTGCTCAGCCTGCAAAGCGGTCTGCAGAGGGTTGTTTGGCGAGGCGCGCGGGGCAGCGGCCGTGGCGTTCGTCCGCAATCCTTCGTACCGCTGCTGGTCAGTTGGCACGGCCGCGGTGAGTTAAAGACCCTGCAACAGGCAGAGGTGGCCGGTGCCCATGCGCGCTTACAGGGCCAGGCGCTGTTCAGCGGTATGTATCTCAATGAATTGCTGGTTCGTCTGCTGTCACCGGGTGATGCGCAGACGCTTCTGTTTGCCGGCTATCAGGCGGCGCTGGAGCGTCTGGCTGCGTCGCCACCATCGGTTGAGCCGGTTCTACGTGAATTCGAGTGGCAGCTTTTGGACTTGCTGGGTTACGGTTTCAGTCTGAGCGAGGACGCCGATCAGCAGCCAGTACAGGCCGATACCCTCTATCGTTGGAGCCCGGATCTGGGGTTGTACCCGGTAGTGGATGCAACCCAGGGCGGTCTGTCGGGACGCGGGTTGTTGGCGATGGCTGCGCTGGACTGGGGTGAAGTCGACGCTCTACCGGTTGCCAAGCGCCTGATGCGTCAGGTGCTGGCTGTCCACCTGGGTGACCGCCCGCTGGTCAGTCGTCAATTATTTGCGGCGGGCCGTACGAGCGAGCCGCGCTGAGTTCAAGGGCGGGTAGCTGCCCAATCTAGTCAACGGAGAATCTTGCATGAGTCAGTCTGATCGCGTGCTGTTGGGCGTCAATATCGATCACGTCGCTACCCTGCGTCAGGCCCGCGGTACCCGTTACCCGGATCCGGTGCAGGCCGCCATTGAATCCGAGCAGGCCGGCGCCGACGGCATCACAGTTCACTTGCGCGAAGATCGCCGGCATATCCAGGAGCGCGACATTCTGCTGCTGGCCGAGGTGCTGCAAACGCGGATGAACTTTGAGATGGCAGTCACCGATGAAATGATCGCGTTCGCAGAAAAGATTCGCCCTGCTCATGTCTGTCTGGTGCCTGAGCGCCGCGAAGAGCTGACCACCGAAGGTGGTTTGGATGTCTGCGGTAATGAGGCTCGCGTGCAGGCGGCGATCGAACGTTTGTCGGCAGCAGGCTGTGAAGTATCGCTGTTTATCGATCCGGACCCGCGCCAGATCGAGGCTGCCAAGCGACTCGGCGCGCCGGTGATTGAGTTGCACACCGGCCATTATGCCGACACCGACGGTGCCGAACAGCAGCAGGCGCTGGAGCGAATTCGCGAGTCGGTCAACTACGCGCGCAAGCTTGGGCTAGTGGTCAATGCTGGCCATGGCCTGCATTACCACAACGTTCAGGCCATCGCTTCCATTCCCGGTATCAATGAACTGAACATTGGTCACGCGATTATTGCCCGTGCGCTGTTTTCCGGTCTTGCGGGCGCGGTGCGCGACATGCGTCAGCTGATCATGGAAGCGTCCGGTCGATGATCCGAGGTATCGGCACCGATCTGGTGCTGGTTGAGCGCATTGAGGCGGTGCTTGAGCGTCAGGGCGAGCGCTTTGCCCGGCGTATTCTGACTCCGGACGAGTTTGTGCGCTTTGCGGTGCACGGTCAGCCCGCGCGCTTTTTGGCCAAGCGTTTTGCTGCCAAGGAAGCCATCATGAAGGCTTTGGGCACCGGTCTGGCGGGCGGACTCTCGTGGCAGCACATGCAGATCGATCGAGACCCGTTGGGGGCACCTGTAGTCGTGCTGAGCGGAGCTGCGGCCGAGCGGGTTGCCACTGGAGGCGGGGGGCGCATGCTGTTGTCGCTCAGTGACGAGCGCGAGCAGGCGTTGGCCTTTGCCATTTGGTCACAGGACTGAGAGCGCACTCTGCAAGCGGTCGATTGCCTCCAGTAGTTGTTTGATCTCATCGTCGCAGGGCGCCTTTTCCTTCAAGCGCATTTCTGCCTGCAGGCAGCGCTTGCGCAGCTCGGGCACGCCGCAATAACGGGTAGCCCCATGCAGTCGATGGACTGTTTCCAAAAGCGCGTCCAGATCCCCGGCCTGACAGCGTTGTTCGATCTGCTGGCGATCAGCGGGCAGGCTCTGGATCAGCATGTCCAGCATATCCTGCGCCAGATCGGCCTTGCCGGCCGCAAGGCGCAGCCCCTCGTTCTGATCCAGGACTGGCGGCTCTGCCGAGCGTACGGTGGCTGGCGGCTCCGCTGTTGTGGCGGCGACGCTGGTCAGCGTGCGGCCGGTCCATTTCAGGATGCTGTCACGTAACTGTTCCGGGCTGATTGGCTTGGTCAGGTAGTCGTTCATGCCGCATTTGAGCAGCTTGCGCCGCTCGTCAGCCAGCGCATGGGCGGTGAGGGCGACGATCGGGGTGGCGGCCTGCTGACTCATGTCTTCGCGAATACGCAGTTCCTCGGTGGTCTGCCGACCATCCATTCCGGGCATCTGCACATCCATGAAGATCAGGTCGAAGCGCTGCTCGTCGAGTACCTCGAGCGCTTCCTCACCACTCGACGCTGTGCGTACCCGGGTTCCCATTTCCTGTAGAAAGGTTTCAACCAGCTTTAGATTGGCAGCGTTGTCGTCCACGCACAGGATGCTGACGCTGTCCGGATCACTGCGGTGTTCGCTGACCGCCGTGGCCTGAAGTTCGCTTGGTGCGCTCTCGCTGCGCGGCGCGAGCAGACGCGTTGCCGTGCGGAACAGCTTGCGCGTACACAGCGGGCGGGACAGCACCGCACAGTTCGCCTCTGGCAGATCGTCCAGTAGCGCGGGCTGGGCCACGGTATCAACCAGCAGTACGCTCTGGCATTGGCCTGCAGATGCCCAGCGTTGTACTGCCGCGGCGCTGGCGGCCCAGTCGGCGTCGGTTTGGCCGCTGCTGATCAGCGCGAGCTGGATATCGCTACCCTCTGGCGAACTCAGGGCAGCATCCAGTGCACTGAGGGATGGATAAATGCTAGTGCGTAGACCAAGGTCGTCCAGCGAGTGCAGGAGGGCCTGCTGGGTGAGCGCTAGTGGTTCGTAGACCGCGGCGTGCACGCCGGCCAGAGGGTGCTTGGGCAGGTCGTCGCTGGCCTGGCTGGATTTGTTCAGGGTAACCGTCAGCCAGAACTCGGAGCCCTCGCCGGGGGAGCTGTTCAGGCCAATATCGCCGTGCATTTCCTCGACCAGACGCTTGGTAATAACCAGCCCGAGGCCGGTGCCGCCGGTCTCTCTGGTCAGCGAGTTGTCTACTTGGCTGAAGGCTCTGAACAGCGACTTTTGCTGGGCCTCGGACAGGCCCACGCCGGTGTCGGTGACGCTGATGCGCAGGGTGGCGTTGCTGTCGTTTTCTTCTTCCAGCATGACCCGCAGGCACACCGAGCCCTCGTGGGTAAATTTGATGGCGTTGCTGAGCAGGTTGGAGAGGATCTGCTTGAGTCGCAGTGGGTCTCCGCTGAGGCCCAGTGGCACGTCGCTGTAGATCAGGCTGGCCAGCTCGATCTGCTTCTGATGTGCCGCCGGCGCGAGCATGGTCAGAGTGTCCTCGATCTGGTCGCGCAGGTTGAACGGCATGGTTTCCAGCGTCAGCTTGCCGGCTTCGATCTTGGAGAAGTCGAGAATCTCGTTGATGATTGACAACAGGTTGTTGGCAGACTTGCTGATGGTGTCGAGGTACTCGCTCTGGCGCGCGGTCATTTCGGTGCGCTGCAACAGGTTGCTGAAGCCGAGTATGCCGTTGAGCGGCGTACGCAGCTCGTGACTCATATTGGCGAGAAACTCGGACTTGATGCGGCTGGCTTCCTGCGCGGCCTTGCGCGCCATGTCCAACTCGATGTTCTGAACCTCGATGGTCTCCAGCGTCTGGCGCAGGTCTTCGGTGGCCTGTTCGACGTTCTGCTGCAGTTCGCCCTGCGCGCTCTGCAGCGCCTGAGTCATGGTGTTGACGCCTTCGGCCAGATCATCCAGTTCGCGGGCGCCCTGTTTGGGCAGGCGCACGTCCAGCTGGCCCTTGCTGATGCGTGCAATCGCCTGGTTGATATCGGCGATGGGCTCGAGAATCCGCCGGCCCATGGTGCTGACCATCAGGCTGGTGATCAGCAACCCCAGCAGGATCAGGACCAGCGTGCTCAGCAGGGTCTGATAGGTGCGCAGTTCGGTATTGCCGTGGCTCAATTCCACTTCCAGCCAGCCGATCAACGCATCGGGCTCGAGGTCGCTGCGCTGAACATTGGCCAGCAGCTCCGGGCTGGCCTGCAGCGGCAGGATAAAGCGGGTGCTGCGCTCGCCGCTGCGAATTTGCAGCCCGGTGCCCGCCGCCAGCGGGGTTTCCGGCAGCGGCTTATCCGCAACGAACATCTGCGGGCCGCTGTGTTCAAGCGGGCGGCGTTCGGCGTCGTACAGCGCCACCGCGCGCACATCCTGGTAGTTCAGCGTATTGGCCATTGCGCTGCGCAGGCGCGAGGGCTGCTCTGTCAGTAGCGCTTCGGTTGCTGGCCGCTGCAGGTGTTCAGTGGTCAGCTGGCCGCGTTCCAGCAACTGCTGCTGCAGATCGCCAAGGTGTTGCCAGCTGAAGTAGGCGCCGACGGCTGTGGCCAAAATCCCGGCAGGGATCAGGGTCATCAGCAGGAGCCGGGCTTTGATGCCGATCTCGTTCATTAGGTATATCCACTACGCCGTTGCCGGTATCATAGGCCGACTGAACAAAAAGCACAGCTTTGACGACCCTGTTGTCCGGGTCAACCGGCCCCGAGGTAGATCCATGAGTTACCCAACCATCGCCGACTGCATCGGCAACACGCCGCTGGTGCGACTGCAGCGCCTGCCCGGCAAAACCAGCAACACCATTCTGGTCAAGCTTGAAGGCAACAACCCGGCCGGTTCGGTCAAGGACCGCCCGGCACTGTCGATGATTGAGCGGGCCGAGGCGCGCGGCGACATCAAGCCTAGCGACACCCTGATCGAAGCGACCTCCGGCAATACCGGTATCGCGCTGGCAATGGCCGCCGCTATCAAAGGCTATCGCATGGTGCTGATCATGCCGAACAACATGAGTGCCGAGCGCAAGGCGGCGATGACTGCTTATGGTGCCGAGTTGATCGAGGTGACTCAGGCTCAAGGCATGGAAGGCGCGCGCGATCTGGCGCTGCAGATGCAGGCCGATGGTCAGGGCAAGGTGCTGGACCAGTTCGGTAATCAGGACAACCCTGAGGCCCATTACCGCGGCACTGGCCCCGAAATCTGGCGAGACACCAAGGGCACCGTGACCCATTTCGTCAGCTCCATGGGTACCACTGGTACCATCATGGGCACTTCTCGTTACCTCAAGGAACAGAACCCGGCGATTCAGATTGTTGGTCTGCAGCCAATTGAGGGCGCGGCGATCCCCGGTATCCGTCGCTGGCCGAAGGAGTACCTGCCGACCATTTTTGACGACACCCGGGTGGATCAGGTGATCGATATGGGGCAGCAGGAAGCCGAGATAACCATGCGCCGTTTGGCGCGCGAAGAAGGCATCTTCTGTGGCGTGTCGTCCGGCGGGTCGGTCGCAGCGGCGCTGCGGATCAGTGCCGAGGTCGAGAACGCGGTCATCGTGGCGATCATCTGTGATCGTGGTGACCGCTATCTGTCCACCGGCGTGTACGACGGTCCGGTATGAAACGCGGCCGCGGACGTCCCCGCGCGACTACCGCCGCCGATGCACCGGCGGCGGTAGGTCAGCGCATCGAGCTCGCGCTTGAGCGCTTGACCCACGATGGCCGTGGTATTGGTCGCTGGCGTGGACGAACCACCTTCGTTGAGGGCGGCTTGCCCGGTGAGCAGGTGACCGCGCGGGTCGTTCGCGCGCGCAGCAAGCTGATTGAGGCACGACTGGAAAGCCTGCAGCAGAGCAGTGCCGAGCGTCAGGCGCCGCGCTGCCCGCACATCGAGCTTTGTGGTGGCTGCAGCCTGCAGCACATGGCGCATGCGCAGCAGTTGGAAATCAAGCAGCAGGCGCTGGCCCAGCAATTGCAGCATTTCGCCCAGGTTGAGCCGCAGCAATGGGCACCTCCTCTGGTCGGTCCGGCCTATGGCTATCGCCAGCGCACCCGCATTGCTCTGCGCTGGGATCGCCAGCGGCGCGCGCTGGATGTGGGGTTCCGCCAGCGGGCCAGCAGCGAGTTGGTGAATGTCGAACAATGCCCCGTTCTGGTGCCGGAGCTTGAGGTCGCGCTCAAGGCCTTGCCGGACATGCTGCGTGGTTTGCAGTCTGTTGAGGCGTTGGGGCATGTCGAGCTGATCGGCGGAGAGCACCCGGCACTGGTATTGCGCCACCTCCAGCCGCTGTCCGCTGATGACCAGCATCAGCTCTCAGCGTTTACTGCTCAGCATGGCTTGAGCTGCTGGCTGCAGGGTGACGACGGGCAGGCTGTGCCGCTGGGAACAGCCGCAGAGCCGGCCTATCGGCTGGAGCAGCAACAGCTGGTATTGAGTTTTGCACCGGGTGATTTCACTCAGGTCAATCCGCAGATCAACCAGGCGATGGTCAATCAGGCGTTGGACTGGCTGGCGGTGCAGCCCGGCGAGGCGGTGCTTGATCTATTTTGCGGGGTCGGCAATTTCGCCCTGGCGCTGGCCAGGGCCGGTGCTGAGGTCGTTGGTGTTGAGGGTAGCGAGGCGATGGTCGCGCGAGCACAGGACAACGCGCGGAAAAACCAGCTGGAGGCGGTGCACTTTTTAGCAGCAGACCTGTCGAAGCCAGTTGAAATGCCGGCAGGGGCGCAGAGATATACAGCTGCGCTGCTTGATCCGCCGCGTGACGGCGCCGAGCAGGTGGTTGCGGATCTGGCTGCGATGGATGTTGAACGCATACTTTACATTTCCTGCAATCCGGCCACGTTGGCGCGGGATGCAGGCATTCTGGCAGGCAAGGGCTACACCCTGGTTCGGGCGGGCATCATGGACATGTTCCCCCAAACCGCCCATGTCGAGGCCATGGCATTGTTCCGGAGACAATAGATCGCCTCTGGGCGAGGATAATAAAGATGGTACAGGTCAGAGCAGCACACCCGATCAATCAGGATGGAAGCGTCAATATCGACGCATGGATCAGCAGAATCGGGGAGCGCACCCAGCTCAGCGACCCCCAGGTCCTGCACGAGGCGTGCGAGTGGGCGCGTGATCTTGAGCAGCAAGCCATCGCTGCGGAAAACATCTGGGCCGATGGTGCGAGCAGTTACCGCACCGGCCTGGAAATGGCGGAAATTCTCGCCGACCTCAAGCTCGACCAGGATTCGCTGGTTGCGGCGGTAGTCTATCGCGCCGTGCGCGAGCGCAAGACCGATCTCACCGAGGTAGAGCACCGCTTTGGCTCCACCGTCGCCCATCTGGTCGACGGTGTGCAGCGCATGGCAGCGATCAGCGTGTCGCAAAACCCCGGCAGCAACGCCATGTTCAACACCCAGTCGCAGGTCGAGAACCTGCGCAAGATGCTGGTGACCATGGTTGACGATGTGCGCGTCGCGCTGATCAAGCTGGCGGAGCGTACCTGTGCTATTCGAGCGGTCAAGGACGCGCCGGAAGAGAAGCGCTACCGGGTTGCGCGTGAGGTGTTCGATATCTACGCGCCGCTGGCACATCGCCTTGGGATTGGTCACATCAAATGGGAACTGGAGGATCTGTCCTTCCGTTACCTGGAGCCGACCCAGTACAAGCAGATCGCCAAGCTGCTGGACGAGCGTCGGCTTGATCGGCAGGAATATATCGATGCGGTGATGGGCCAGTTGCGTGAGGCGCTGGAAGAGGCGTCGATTCATGCCGACATCACCGGCCGAGCCAAGCATATCTATTCGATCTGGCGGAAGATGCAGCGCAAGGGCATCGATTTCAGCCAGGTCTACGACGTGCGTGCGGTGCGGATTCTGGTGCCGCAGGTACGTGACTGTTATACCGCGCTCGGGGTGGTTCACAGCCTGTGGCGGCACATTCCCAACGAATTCGACGACTATATCGCCAACCCCAAGGAGAATGGCTACCGCTCACTGCACACGGCGGTGATCGGCCCTGAGGGCAAGGTGCTTGAGGTTCAGATTCGTACTCAGGGTATGCACGAAGAGGCCGAACTCGGCGTCTGCGCACACTGGCGCTACAAGGGTACCGACCTCGACAGCAGCTCCAACGCCTACGAAGACAAGATCGCCTGGCTGCGACAAGTGCTGGAATGGCACGAGGAGATGGGCGATATCGGTGGGTTGGCTGAACAGCTGCGGGTCGATTTCGAGCCGGATCGGATCTACCTGTTCACGCCCGACGGCCACGTGCTGGATATGCCCAAGGGGGCGACGCCGCTGGACTTCGCCTATCGGGTGCATACCGAGATCGGGCACAGTTGCCGCGGCGCCAAGGTCAATGGCCGTATCGTGCCGCTCAATTACCTGCTGCAGACCGGCGAACAGGTCGAGATCATCACCGGCAAGCAGAGCGGGCCGAGCCGTGACTGGCTGAACCCCAACCTCGGCTACCTGAACACCTCGCGGGCGCGGGCCAAGGTGCAGCACTGGTTCAAGGAGCAGGCGCGCGAGCAAAATGCGCAGGCCGGCAAGCTGATGGTCGAGCGCGAACTGACCCGGATGGCGCTCAACGGCGCCGACTATGCGCAGCTAATAGATCGTCTGGGCTTGAAGAGCCAGGAAGACCTGTTTGTTGCAGTCGGTGCGGGCGACATGCGGTTGGCTCATGTGGTGACAGTAGCCCAGCAACTGGTCGAGCCGGATCGCCAGAGCGAGCAACTGGAGCTGATCCCGAAGAAGCCGAGCCGCTCTTCTGTCGGTCGTCGTGGCGACGTCTTTATCCAAGGCGTTGGTAACCTGATGACTCAACTGGCGGGCTGCTGCCAGCCGGTGCCGGGCGACCCGATCATTGGTTATATAACCCTTGGCCGCGGTGTGACAGTGCATCGTGCCGACTGCGCCAACGCCATGCAATTGCAGGATCGTGATTCAGAGCGTTTGATTGAGGTTAGCTGGGGTGGGGCGCCGGTGCAGACCTACCCGGTCGAGATCTACATCAAGGCCTACGACCGCTCTGGTTTGCTGCGAGATGTCTCCCAGTTGCTGGCCAACGAGAAGATCAACGTACTGGAAGTTAATACGCGCACCAACAAGGACGATAACTACGCGGCTA
The DNA here is from genome assembly GCF_038130085.1 of Halopseudomonas sp. Taxonomy (NCBI): domain Bacteria; kingdom Pseudomonadati; phylum Pseudomonadota; class Gammaproteobacteria; order Pseudomonadales; family Pseudomonadaceae; genus Halopseudomonas; species Halopseudomonas sp. The sequence continues at coordinate 60,087 of NZ_JAYPMU010000003.1, forward strand.
TGCTGCTGACCATCGAGATCCCGAGTCTCGGTCTGCTCAGCCGCTTGCTAACCCGGATTAGTCAGCTGCCGAATATCATCGAGGCGCGGCGTAACCGTCAGGAACATCGCGGATGAGTTATCAGCTGGACGATCTGGTGTATCTGATGCAGCGGCTGCGCGACCCGCAGCACGGGTGCCCTTGGGATCTGGAGCAGAACTACGCGACTATCGTGCCGCACACGCTGGAAGAGGCCTACGAAGTGGCGGATGCCATCGAGCAAGGCGACTTCGAACAACTGCGCGGCGAGCTGGGTGATCTGCTGTTCCAAGTGGTCTATTACGCGCAGCTGGCGGGCGAAGAGCAGCGCTTTGGCTGGAACGAGGTGGTCGACGGTATCACCCGCAAGCTGGTACGGCGCCATCCGCATGTTTTTCCCGACGGCAACCTGCGCACCCCGCCCGGTACGCTCACGCTGGCACCGGATCAGGTAAAACAGCGTTGGGAGCAGATCAAGGCGGAGGAACGCGCCGAAAAGGCCGATCAGCCGCGCCAGCTGTCACTGTTGGATGATGTGCCGGCGGCGCTGCCGGCGCTGAGTCGGGCGCAGAAACTGCAGAAACGGGCTGCTTCGGCCGGGTTTGACTGGCCCGAGGCGGCGCCGGTCATCGACAAGATCAGCGAAGAACTTGATGAGGTGCGCGAGGCGCTGGCGGCCGGCCAGCAGGAAGCGGTCGCCGAAGAAATGGGCGACTTGCTGTTCTGTGTGGTGAATCTGGCTCGTCATCTGGGCGTTGATGCGGAAAGTGCATTGCGCCAGGGTAATGCCAAGTTCGAGCGGCGCTTCCGCTTTATCGAGGACCGGTTGCGGGCGCAGGGCGCTGCTGTGGCCGAGTGCGCGTTGGACGAACTCGACGCCCTGTGGGATCTGGCGAAACAGCAAGGGCTCTAGGGTCACGGCATGCCGTGACCGTCTATAGCCACCCCAGTCGCGACAGCTAGTGCTGGGTTTCCTGCTGATGCTCGATCAGTTCGCGCAGGTGTTTGCGACTTAGCTCCAGATAGCGCGGCGTCGGGCCTACGTCGTTGTAGAGCGGATCGCCCAGCTCATCGACTGAAATCACCTTGGTGCCTGCCTGGTAAGGCAGACTCGCTTCAAGCTCCTCAAGCGCGGCGCTGAGCAGGTCGGTGATCAGATCTTCGATCTGGCGCTTGGGATACATCTCGTGCAGCGCTTCCAGTCGCGCGGCGTCTTCCAGTGGCAAGCGCACGGCGTAGGTGTTGCGGGTCACCCGGCCCTTGGCGGTTTTTTCCCAGGTTTGGGTGAGTTCACGGATCTTCATGTTTTCCCCCTCATTGACTGACTGTCGCTTGTGGCGACACCTTGAGCATAGACCATCTACGCAGCTGTTCAGTGCCATTGGCCCCTTGTCAGGCGCCGGTAGGCATCGCATGCTGGGTACCCCCAAACGTCCGGAGGTATGTCCATGACCGATATCGATGCCCGCTTGCGTGAAGACGTCCACAACCTGGGAGCCCTGCTCGGAAAGACCATCCAGGCGCACTTGGGGGAGGATTTTCTGCAACGCATCGAGCGCATTCGGCTGGGAGCCAAGGAGGGACGCAAGGCTGATCAGGCCGCCAACGAAGCATTGCTCAGTGCATTGCAGGATCTGCCGGACAACCAGCTATTGCCGGTGTGTCGTGCCTTTAACCAGTTCCTCAATCTGGCCAACATCGCCGAGCAGCACCACCGTATCCGTCGCCGGCGCGCCGATGAGCCACAGGCCTTCGAGCTGCGCTGCGTCAGCGAGTTGCTGCAGCGCTTGAAGAGCGAGAATTTCAGCGCCGATGCCATCGTCAAACAGGTCAACGACCTGGATATCGAGCTGGTATTGACTGCGCACCCGACCGAAGTCACCCGCCGTACCCTGATTCAAAAATACGATGCCATCGCCGCCGCCCTGGCCCGCGGCGATCACGATGACCTGACGGCGACTGAACAGGACGAAGTACGTCAGGATCTGGCGCGGCTGATCAGTGAGGCCTGGCACACCGACGAGATCCGTCGTACTCGGCCCACGCCGGTCGATGAAGCCAAGTGGGGCTTTGCGGTTATCGAGCATTCACTGTGGCAAGCGTTGCCGCAGTTTCTGCGCCGTTTTGACGCTGACGTACACGAGGCGACCGGCCAACACCTTGACCTGCGAGCCGCACCGGTGCGGATTGCCTCCTGGATGGGCGGCGACCGCGACGGCAACCCCAACGTCACCGCGCCGATTACCCGTGAGGTGTTGCTGCTCGGGCGCTGGATGGCGGCGGATCTGTATCTGCGCGATATCGAAGAGCTGACCAACCAGCTGTCGATGCACGCCGCCAGTGACGAGTTGCTGGCGCAGGCCGAGTCGGTCGACGAACCCTATCGCTCGGTGCTCAAGCAGTTGCGCACCCGCCTGCAGGCAAGCCGCCGTTGGGCGGAGCAGTCGCTGACCGCAGATGTGCCAATGCCGGATGAGGTGCTGCACGATCTTGACGACCTGCGCGGGCCGCTGGAGCTATGCTACCGCTCGCTGATGCAGTTTGGTCTGAAGCGTATCGCCAACGGCCCGTTGCTCGATACGCTGCGCCGGGTGAACGCCTTCGGTCTGGGGCTTGTGCGGCTGGATATCCGACAGGACGCCGCACGTCACGCCGAGGTGTTCAGCGAGCTGACCCAATACCTGCAGCTGGGCGACTACGCCGATTGGGACGAGGACGCCCGCTGCCGCTTCCTGCTGGATGAGCTGCACAGCCGGCGGCCGCTGCTGCCGCCCAACTGGCAGCCGTCTGCCGACGTTGCCGAAGTGCTGGCGACCTGCCGGGTGGTTGCCCAGCAGCCTCGCGAGCTGCTTGGTTCCTACGTTATCTCCATGGCTTCGCATCCATCCGATGTGCTGGCGGTCAAGCTGCTGCTTAAGGAAACCGGGGTCAACTGGCCGATGCGGGTCGCACCGTTGTTTGAAACGCTCGACGATCTGGACCACGCGGCAGACGCCATCGACCGACTGCTGGCGTTGGAGCAGTACCGCGCGCTGGTCGGTGATGAGCAGGAAGTCATGATTGGCTATTCCGACTCGGCCAAGGATGCCGGCACCCTGGCGGCCGGCTGGGCACAGTATCGGGCCCAGGAGGCACTGGTGGCGGTATGTCAGCGCCACGGCGTGCACCTGCGTCTGTTCCATGGGCGCGGCGGCACGGTTGGGCGCGGTGGCGCACCGGCCCACATGGCGATCCTGTCGCAGCCGCCGGGCTCGGTGCGTGGTCAGCTGCGCGTAACCGAGCAGGGCGAGATGATCCGCTTCAAGTTCGGTTTGCCCGGCATTGCCGTGCAAAGCATGCAGCTTTACGCCAGCGCGGTGCTGGAAGCCAGCCTGCTGCCGCCGCCTGCGCCGCAACCGGCGTGGCGAGAACTGATGCAGCAAATGGCCGACCGCTCGGTTGAGGTCTATCGCGGCGTGGTCCGTGGTGAGCCGCAGTTCGTCGAGTACTTCCGCCAGGCCACGCCAGAACAGGAACTGGGCCGATTGCCACTGGGCAGTCGGCCGGCCAAGCGCCGTAGCCAGGGCGGGATTGAAACCCTGCGGGCGATTCCCTGGATCTTTGCCTGGACCCAGACCCGGCTGATGCTGCCAGCTTGGCTGGGTGCCGGTCAGGCGCTTCGCGAGGCACTCGATGCGGGCAAGCAGCAGCAGTTACGGGACATGATGGCCGGATGGCCGTTCTTCCTCGCACGGGTCGAGATGCTGGAAATGGTGCTGTCCAAGGCCGATGTCGACATTGCCCGCTTTTATGAGCAGCGCTTGGCCAGTCCGGAGCTCTGGCCATTGGGTGAGCGCTTGCGCGCGGCGCTGGAGCAGGCGACGGAAGTCGTGCTGCAGCTGCGTGGTACGGAGGTTTTGCTGGCGCATAACCCGGCGTTGGGTGAGTCGGTGGCGATCCGCAACCCCTACACCGACCCGCTGCATGTGCTGCAGGCCGAGTTGATGGCGCGGACCCGCGCGCAGGGCGACAAGATCGACCCGGATCTGGAGCGCGCGCTGATGGTCACCATGGCGGGTATTGCCGCCGGGATGCGCAATACCGGCTGACGGGCGAGAGCGCAGCCTTGATGGGCTGCGCTGATCGTCAAGTATTTCAAGGGCTTGTTTGCCTGCGACAATGGTCCGTCTTGTGCATGGCGGCGCGGGCGTGTATGTTGATCCCCCTTTGCGATCCAGCACCGCCTGGAAAGCGCGAATTTTTCCGCATCTGCGCGCCGCGCGGGTGCCAGGCAGGTCGCTGGTTTAGGGCCGCTGACAGCTCGGATTCAGTTAGACGAGGAGTACATCATGCGAGTTATCCTGTTGGGCGCCCCCGGGGCGGGCAAGGGCACACAGGCCCAGTTCATCTGCGAGCGTTTTGGCATTCCGCAGATCTCCACCGGGGACATGCTGCGCGCAGCGGTCAAAGCCGGCACCGAGCTTGGTAAGCAGGTGAAAGAAGTCATGGACAACGGCGGTCTGGTCTCCGATGACCTGATCATCGGCCTGATCAAGGAGCGCATCACCCAGGACGATTGCGCCAAGGGCTTCCTGTTCGACGGTTTCCCGCGCACCATTCCGCAGGCTGAAGCGCTGGTTGAAGCTGGTATCGACATCGACCGCGTGCTGGAAATTGCCGTCGCTGACGAGGAAATCGTTGCCCGCCTGTCCGGTCGCCGTGTACACCCGGGTTCCGGTCGCGTTTACCACGTCGAGCACAATCCGCCGAAGGTTGTGGGTAAAGACGACGTGACTGGCGAAGACCTGATCCAGCGTGACGACGACAAGGAAGAGACCGTACGCAAGCGTCTGGAGGTGTATCACACCCAGACCAAGCCGCTGGTCGACTTCTACCAGAAGCTGTCTGCTGCCAAGGGCACTCCGAAGTGTGCCAAGGTTGAAGGCATCGGCAGCGTCGAGCAGATCACTGCCAAGGTCATCACTGCGCTGGACTGAGTCCTGCCCGCATGACCCCGAGGCCCGTGCCGACTACCCGTCGCACGGGCCTTTGCATTTTTGTACAATGCCCGGCCCTGAATTCAGAATCCGACCATGACTACACTGCTTGCTCTGGATACCGCCACAGAATGCTGTTCCGCCGCGCTGCTGCATGAGGGCCGCGTCACCGCGCGCAGCGAAGTCATTCCGCGTCAGCACGCTCAGCGCCTGCTGCCGATGATCGAGGAGTTGCTGAACGAGCGCCAGTTGCGGCTGCAGGATGTCGACGCGCTGGTTTTCGGTCGCGGCCCCGGTGCTTTCACTGGTGTGCGCATCGCGACCGGAATGGTGCAGGGGCTGGCCTTTGCCGCTGACAAGCCGGTAATCGCCGTCTCCAATTTGGCGGCGCTGGCCCAGCGTGCCTGGCGCGAGCACGGCGCCGAAACGGTCGCCGCAGCCATCGACGCGCGCATGGATGAAGTCTACTGGGGGCTGTATGGCCTGCAGGATGGTGTCATGCAGGCGCTGGATGAGGAACGGGTCTGCCCGCCGGAAGCCGTCAGCCTGCCTGACGGAGTAGTCGGCGTGGCCGGCGCTGGCACCGGTTGGCAGTACGCTGAGCGACTGGCGGTAGCGGCCGAACGCAGCTGGCCGCAGATGCTGCCGGATGCGACCGACCTGATCACTCTGGCGCTGCCGCGCTGGCTGGCCGGTGAGGTGCTGGATGCGGCCGATGCCCAGCCGGTCTATCTGCGCGACAAGGTTGCCACGCCCAAGGGCCAGGCGTAAGCTGGCGCCAATATCTCTGGAGCTACTCTGGTGCGTCTGGACGGTTTCAATCCCTACACATCGCTGCCTGATCGCAGCAGTCGCGCAGTTGCCAATACTAACGGCAGCAGCCCGGCTGCGTCCGTGCCCGGCAACGAGCAGGCCGGGGTAAGCGCAACGCGTCTGCCACCTGCTCAGGTGGTCAGCACCTCCAGTCCCGCCGCTGAGTATATCCCTGCCCGGCGCGAGTCCTACGAGCCGGTCTATGGTCGTGCCAATCAGGCATTGGCCAGCTACCAAAGCACCGCCAACATGCCGGTCGACAGCGCGGCCGACACCATCGCCGGCATCGACATCTACGCTTGATGTCGTGACAGCGTTACCTATGCGTTTCATCACCGGTTGCCCACTCTGGGCGGAGCCTGCTTGGGCTGGGCACCTCTATACTCGTAGCAGCGATGCTGATGAGCGGCTCGCGCAGTACAGCCGTGTGTTTGGCGCGGTTGAGGGCAATACCACGTTTTATTCCTTGCCGAGCGAGGCGCGGGTTGCGCGCTGGGCTGAACTGCTGGCGGATGACTTTCATTTCTGCGCCAAGTTTCCGCGTGAGGTCAGTCATGGCGGTCGGCTGGATCCGACGCACCCGGCGTTGCAGACTTTTCTCGGTCGTATGGCACCGCTGGAGCAGAGGCTAGGACCTATCTGGCTGCAGCTGCCGGAACGCTTTGCGCCACAAGAGCTGGGTACGTTGGCCGATTTTCTCGACGGCCTGCCGAGTGATTACCGCTATGCGGTGGAGGTGCGTAATCCCGGTTTCTTCCGCAAGGATGACGCCGAACGGCAGCTCAATCGCCTACTGCATCAGCGTGGTGTCGAGCGCATCAGCTTTGATAGCCGCGCCTTGTTCGCCAGTGAGGCGACCGACCCCTCGACGCTGGAAGCCAAACAGCGCAAGCCACGCCTTCCCGTGCACGCCATCGCGCTGACTGTGCGGCCAAGTGTGCGTTTTATCGGCGGTATGGATCAGGCGGCGAACTGGGAGGTGCTGGCGCCCTGGTTCGACAAGTGTGTGCAGTGGTTGCAGGATGGGCGCCAGCCGATGCTGTTTATGCATACCCCGGACAACCTGCTGGCGCCGCAGCTGGCCCGGGATTTTCATGCCGCGCTCTGTGAGCGACTGCCGGATCTGCCACCGATGCCGCGCTGGCCCGGTGAGCGAGAGGCTGCTGAAACGCCGCAACAGGGCGGCTTGTTTTGAAAACGACAGGAAACTTCATGAGTGACGACATGCCCTTAACCTTGGCCGTCAACTGGCTGGACAACCGGTTCCAGTCTGCCGCAGAGGGATTGGCTGAGCGGTTGGGGTTGCCTCTCCTGGCGGATCTGCCGGACGGCGCCGGACTGCTTCTGGAGCAGGGTGGCGACGGGTTGTCGCTGCGCAGCACTGAAGATGGCGCACCGGGCGCGGTGCGGGTCGACTTCGTGAATGGGGCGATGGCGCACCGCCGTCAGTTTGGCGGCGGCGCGGGGCAAATGGTGGCGCGCGCGGTGGGAATCCGCGGCAGTATTCGGCCGACCGTACTGGATGCCACTGCGGGGCTCGGTCGCGACGGCTTTGTCATTGCCTCGCTGGGTTGCCGCGTAACGCTGCTTGAGCGTCAGCCGGTCATTGCTGCGCTGTTGGAGGATGGTCTGCAGCGGGCCAGAGCGGCAGGTGGTGAGGTGGCGGAGATCGCTGGGCGCATGCAACTGATGCATTGCGACGCGATCGCGGCGATGGGTGATTGGCAGCTGGAGACGCCGCAGGTCATTCATCTGGACCCGATGTTCCCGCACCGTGACAAGTCAGCGCTGGTAAAGAAAGAAATGCGGCTGTTCCGCCCGCTCGCCGGTGATGACGATGATGCCCCCGAGCTGTTGGCTGCCGCGCTGCAGCTGGCCAGCCACCGGGTAGTGGTCAAGCGGCCGCGCAAGGCGCCGGCGATTGCCGGTCAGCGGCCCACCGCCGAGTTGGCCGGGCAGTCCAGCCGCTACGATATCTACGGAAAGAAAAAACTCGAGTGAGCCCGCTCAGGCTTGGCTTTCCGAGTTTTCTGCACTGCGCGCCACCTGCCGGATCGACAGTCGCACCTCGGCGCTGAGCACGCGCTTGGCGGTGTTCTCGGCGATGTCTTCCAGCCCTGACACGTAACTCAGGCGGCCCTCGTCGTCGGCACTGAGAACCTGCTCGTCGGTCAGGCGCTGGATGAATTGGCGGAACAGGGTCTTGTCGAAGAACTCCGGGGCGTTCAACCCATGCAGGATGGAGAGGCGCTGGGCCATCACCGTGCAGCGGGCCTCCAGTTGTTCGGCGGTCTGGCTGCCGTTCGGGAAGTTCAGCAGCAGCGCGGAGACCATATAGAAGCGTTCCAGTATCTGGATAATGCTGCGCGACAGCAGACTGAGCATGACGAACTCGGCCGAACTCAGGTCCGGGCGTTGAATCTGGCCATCGGCTTCGCGCAACAGTTGTTGCGCGATCAGGCTGTTGATCCACTGCTGGATCACCTCTGGCAGCTCGTGCTCTTTCCAGCGCAGGAACAGCTCACCCTGCAGATACGGGTAAATACCCATGACCAGGCGTTCGATCTGTTCGCGGGTCATGCGCGGATTATTCTGGAACAGGCAGGCGATCAGTGCGGGCAGGGCAACCAGATGCAGCACGTTGTTGCGGTAATAGGTCATCAGCACTGCCTGCGGCTCATCGAGTCGCATGATCTCACCGAGTGCGTCGGACTGGCGGTCGATCATCTGCATGGCTTCGACGTGCTCAATCATCGCCTGCCCATCGATGCTCGGCAGGGTCACGCCGCTGCTGTAAGGCACCGCCTGCAGCAGTGCCTTGTAGCGGTCCAGTGCTCGGGCCAGCGAGGTTTCATCCAGCGCCAGGCGTGCGGTGGACAGCATTACCAGAGCAACCATGTTGACCGGGTTGACGTCGGCGGCAGCGCTGATGCCGCTGGTCAGCTCGCGGGCCAGGGTGTTGGTGGTGTCGTTCAGCCAGGCCGGGCGATAGTCCGGCCCCATCGACTGGTTGCGCCAGTCTGGCTGTTCGCGGTCAAGGAAGTCGGCCAGCGCCACCGGTTCGCCAAAATTGACTGCCACCTGACCGAAACGCAGCTTGAGTGCTGACAGCACGCGGAAGATATCGAACACCGACTCCTTCTTCTTGGCCTGGCCGCGCAGCTCGCCGAGGTAGGTGCGGCCCTCCAGCACGCGCTCATAGCCGATATAGACCGGTACGAAAACGATGGGGCGGCGCGAGGAGCGCAGGAAACTGCGCAGGGTGATTGCCAGCATACCGGTTTTCGGGCTGAGCATGCGGCCAGTGCGCGAGCGGCCCCCTTCGATGAAGTACTCGACCGGGAAGCCACGGCCGAACAGAGCGTGGAGATATTCGTTGAACACCGCGGTGTAGAGTTGATTGCCTTTGAAGCTGCGGCGCATGAAGAAAGCGCCGCCGCGGCGCAGAATGCCGCCGATCACCGGCATGTTGAGGTTGATGCCGGCGGCAATGTGCGGCGGTGTCATGCTGTTGCGGAACAGCAGGTAGGACAGCAGCAGGTAGTCGATGTGGCTGCGATGGCAGGGCACATAGATGATTTCGTTGCCGCGGGCGATGTCCTGAATTGGCTTGATGTTGTTGACTCGGATGCCATCGTACAGCTTGTTCCAGAACCAGCTGAGCACCACCTCCAGAAAACGGATGATGGTGTAGGTAAAGTCCGAGGCGATCTCGTTGGCGTAACGCGCGGCCATGGCCTGCGCCTTGCTCTCGTCGATACCCTTTTCACTGGCCTCGCGGGCGATCGCGGCCCGCACCTGCGGGGCGTGCAGCAGGCCCTTGAGCAGGGTGCGGCGGTGGACCAGCTCCGGGCCGACAACCGCGGCGCGTTGCTGGCGGAAATGCACGCGCAGCACCCGGTTGACCCGGCGCACCGCGCGCTGCTGGTCCATACCGGGCTCAAGCAGGGTTTGCAGCGGCACCTGCGGGCCAAAGTGCACGCGTACCATGCGGCCCTGCAGCAGGATCGCGAGGAACTTGCGCAGTCGGCCACCCATCCAGTTCCAGGCAAACAGCAGCTTCAGGGCGGATGATTCACTGTCCGGGGACTGGCCCCAGAACACGGTGATGGGCACCAGTTGCATCTCGGCGGCACCGGTCAGTGCACAGTCCAGCACCTTGCCCAGACGCGGTGACTGCCCGCGCGGGTCTGGGCGACCGACCCAGGAACGTTCCCGGCTGAGAAAAACGTAGGAGTCGCGCTCGTCCAGCGGTGGCAGCGGGGCGCGGACCGGCCGCGGCAGACCAGCGCGGACGCACTCGCGGTCAGCAACGATCAGGTCACTCAGCGAGCGGTAGGGCAGCACATAGATTACCGGGCGCTGCGGATCAATGCCGATGTCATCGCCTTCGCCGATGCGGCGGGAACGCGCCCACAGATACAGCAGGCGGCGAGCCAGACCGAAACGCAGACGACCGAACAGGGAAGAGTAGGAGGCAGGCATGGACATCTCTGAGGCAGCGTTGGCAATGGCCGGGTGGCGCATTGCGAATTGCTGCGAATTTTAGCTGGTTTGCCGGCGGCTCGCAGCCCGTCGTGATGGCGGCAGGCCTCTTGGGCAAAAGGTTCGCTTGAAATGCACCGGGGGGATTCATATAGTCACTGCCTCGTGCGCATCCGTATCCTGCCGGAGGTGGGGCATTTTGCCTCTCGCGATTGTGAACCACTGCACAGTCGCATTGTCGTAAACCGACGTGGATATCAGGGGCGACCGCTGGCCGTAGAAGCCAGCCGCAGACCGCGCGAAAGACCATTCTGGGGGAATAATAAAAGGCATGATAAGCATAAACAGCCTGACCAAACGTTTCGGTGACCACGTCGCCGTCGACAATCTGTCGTTTGACGTCAAGCCGGGTGAAGTGCTCGGTTTTCTCGGACCCAACGGGGCCGGCAAGTCCACCACCATGAAGATGCTGACCGGTTTTCTGACGCCTGATGGCGGTTCGGCTTCGGTCTGCGGCTTCGACATTCAGAGTCAGACCCTGCAGGCCCAACAGAAAATGGGTTACCTGCCGGAAGGGGCGCCCTGTTACGGTGACATGCGCGTCCAGGGTTTCCTCGAATTTATCGCCAATGTTCGCGGCCTGAGTGGCGCTGAGCGCCAACGTCAGGTGCAGCGCGCCGTTGAACAGGTCGAACTGCAGGACGTACTCGGCCAGCGTATCGAGACGCTGTCCAAGGGTTTCAAGCGCCGTGTTGGCCTCGCCCAAGCGATTTTGCACGATCCGCAGGTGCTGATCCTCGACGAACCCACGGATGGTCTGGACCCCAACCAGAAGCATCAGGTACGCCGGCTGATTCAGCAGTTGGCCGAAGGCAGCAACAAGATCGTGGTGATTTCCACCCATATCCTCGAAGAAGTCAGTGCGGTCTGTTCCCGTGCTGTGATCATCGGGAAGGGTCGTCTGCTGGCTGACGGTACGCCGGATGAGCTGGAAGCGCGTTCGCGCTATCACCAGGCGGTCACCCTGTCGCTGGCCCAGCCTGCAGACAGTGGTGCGCTCGAGCTGCTGCCCGGCGTAGCTGCGGTTGAACGCGCCGCGGATGGTCTGGCGCTGACCGTATTGGCCAAGCCGGGCGAGGTGATCTTCCCGGCGGTCGGTCAGCTGGCGCGTGAGCAGCAATGGCAGGTCAATGAGCTGTCGGTAGAGCGCGGTCGTCTGGACGACGTGTTCCGCAGTCTGACGTCGGGGGAATCGGCATGAACAACCTGGGTGTAATTTTCCGCCGCGAGCTGGGCAGCTACTTCGCCACGCCGCTGGCGTATATCTTTATCGTCATCTTTCTGGTCATGGCATCGCTGTTTACCTTCGATGTGGGCGGCTTCTACGAAGCGGGCCAGGCTGACCTGATTGCCTTTTTCAACTTCCACGCGGGCCTGTACCTGTTCCTGATCCCGGCGGTCGCCATGCGGCTGTGGGCCGAGGAGCGCAAGTCGGGCACCATCGAATTGCTGATGACTCTGCCGGTATCGCGCAGCGCCATGGTGCTGGGCAAGTTCCTCGCGGCGTGGGTGTTTGTCGGTATCGCGCTGGTGCTGACCTTCCCGATGGTGTTGACCGTTAACTACCTGGGTGCGCCGGATAACGGGGCGATCCTGACCGGTTACATCGGCAGCTGGCTGATGGCCGGCGGCTACCTGGCCATCGGTTCCTGCATGTCGGCGCTGACCAAGAACCAGGTCATCGCTTTTATCCTCAGTGTGGTGGTGTGCTTCCTGTTCGTCGTCAGCGGGGTTTCCATGGTGCAGAACGCCTTCAGTGGCTGGGCACCGCAGTGGGTACTCGATACGCTCGCCTCGTTCAGCTTCCTGACCCGCTTTGAAGCGATCAGCAAGGGTGTGCTGGATGTGCGCGATCTGCTGTATTTCTTCTCGCTGATGGGCGCCTGGCTGCTCGCGACGGCGGTTGTCATCGACCTGAAAAAGGCCGACTGAGGAGCTGACTCTATGAAACGTCTAATGTATTCCGGTGCCGGCCTGCTGGTACTGCTGCTGGCCTTTTTTGCCTTCAACATGGCGACTAACGTGCTGCTCCCGGGCGCACGTCTGGATCTGACCGAGCAGAAGCTCTACACCCTGTCTGATGGCACCAAGCAGATTCTCGACGAGCTGGATGCGCCGATTGATCTGTATTTCTTTTTCTCCGACTCGGCGAGCAAGGACCTGACCGTCCTGCGCAACTACCAGCGCCGGGTGGAAGAAATGCTCAAGGAGTATGAGCGTCGCGCTGATGGCCAGATTCGTCTGCACATCATTGATCCGGAGCCGTTCTCCGAGGCTGAGGATCGCGCTGCCGAGTTTGGCTTGCAGGCGATTCCGCTGAGTGACAGCGGCGAGTCGCTGTACTTCGGTCTGGCCGGTACCAACGAGCTGGCCCAGCGCGAGGTGATTCCGTTCTTTGCGCTGGAACAGGAAGGCATGCTCGAGTATGAGCTCAGCCGTCTGGTCAGCACGCTGGCCAAGCCGGACAAGCCGCAGATCGGTCTGATCACCGGCCTGCCGGTAGATGGTGGCATGAATCCCTACACCCAGCAGCCTGATGCGCCCTGGATGTCGCTGGAGCAGGTACGCCAGGTGTTCGACGTGAAGCCGCTGGCGGCGGATATCGACAGCATTCCCGAGGACATCGGTGTGTTGCTGCTGATTCATCCCAAGGCGCTGAGCGAGTCGGCGCTGTATGCCATCGATCAGTTTGTGCTGCGTGGCGGCAAGCTGCTGGCCTACGTCGACCCCTTCGCGGAAGCTGACCAGGGTATGGAGGCGATGATCGACGGCATGGCGGACGGCAAGGCATCCGATCTTGGGCCGCTGCTAGCGGCCTGGGGCGTAGCCTACGACCCGACCAAGGTGGTCGTTGATGCGCAGCTGGGCATGGCCGTAGGGCGTGGCCCCGGTCAGCGCCCGGCACGTCATATCGGCTGGCTGGAAGTGGAAGCGGCGCAGATCGACTCCGACGATACCATCACCGCCCCCCTGCAACTGCTGACCTACGCCACCGGTGGCGCACTGGTGCCGGTTGAAGGGAGCGAGACCGAATTCACTCCGCTGATGCAGAGCACGGCGCTCAGCGCGCTGATGCCCAGCGATGCCTTCTCGACCTTGCGTGATCCGGAAGACCTGCTCAAGGGATTTGCGCCGGACGATAACGTCTACACCCTTGCTGCCCGCCTGCAGGGGCCGGCCAAGAGCGCCTACCCAGAAGGCATGGAAGGGCATGAGCCGGGTCTGACGCAGGCGGACAACATCAACGTGGTGGTCATCGCCGACACCGATATGTTGACTGACCGCATGTGGACGCAGGTGCGCGATCTGTTTGGTCAGCGTATTGCCCAGCCTTGGGCGGAGAACGCCGGTCTGCTGGTCAATGCATTGGACAACCTGTCTGGCTCGGAGGCGCTGATCAGTGTTCGCTCGCGCGGTGACTTCAGCCGTCCGTTCACGGTGGTTGAAGAGCTGCAGCGCAAGGCCGAAAGCCGCTTCCGCGCCAGTGAGGAGCGTTTGCAGCAGCGCTTGGCAGAAACCGATCAGAAGCTCGCTCAGCTGCAGCAAAGCCAGGATCCGGGTCAACTGACCGAGCTGACTACCGAGCAGCGTGACGCCATCCAGTCGTTCCTCGACGAGAAACTGGCGATTCGCAAGCAGCTGCGTGACGTGCGTTATCAGCTCAATGCCGACATTGACGAGCTGGGTACGCAGCTTAAGTGGATTAATACTGCGGCGGTGCCGGCGCTGCTGACGCTAGGCGTGCTGTTCTGGTGGCTGCTGGGTCGCGTCCGCCGTAAACGCTGAGGAGACGATATGCGCAGGATTATTCTTATCGCATTGGCCGTGATCGCGGCAGCGCTGGTGGCCGTCGCCCTGCAGGTTCGCAACAGCGACCGGGTGAGCGATCTGCAGAGCCACCCGCTGCTGGATGATCCGCAGCTGGCCGAGCTGGCTGTCGTTGAGCAGATTGAACTCGCCCACGCTGGGCAGCAGGTTGTGCTGCAGCGTGACGGCGAAGCCTGGACGGTTGCGAGTCGCGACCATTTTCCGTTGCAGCGTGAGCGCCTGGCAGCCCTGCTGCTGGCACTGCGTGAAGCGCGGGTAATCGAGGCAAAGACCTCCAACGCCGATTACCATGCGCGTCTTGGCCTGACCGAGGGTGAAAGCAGCGACAGCGCCCTGCGCGTCAGCGTGAAGGCAGGTGATGGTGGCTTTGGCGTGCTGTTCGGCAACAAGGTCGGTAGTGATCAACTGGTGCGTTTTACCGGCCAGGATCAGGTCTGGCTGGTCAACCGAGCGTTAAGCATGTCGGCTAACCCGCAAGACTGGCTTGACTTGCAGGTCAGTCAGATCCCGTTGGAGCAGGTCGCTACCGCGCATTGGCGTTATGCCGATGGCGAGGAGCTGCAGCTCGACAAGGCCAGCGAGGGTGATTACAACTTCAAGCTTGCCGACGGTGAGGGTGCCGGCCACGAGCGCGAGTTGAACTCCATGGTGCTGGCGCTGGCGGACCTGCGGGCGCAGAACGTCGCGCTGCGCAGTGCCAAGCAGCTCGGCGAGCCGGTGCTTGGCATGCAGTTGAGCAGTTGGTCTGGCGCGACGCTCGCCGCGTCGCTGTACGATGTTGACGGCGCCTACTGGCTGACCATTGATCAGCTCGGCCAGAGCGAAGAGAGCCCGCTCAAGGTCAACAGTGACGCACGTTGGGCATTCCAGCTGGGTGTCGCTCAGCACGATCGCATGGTGTTGCGCCATGCTGATCTGAAAGCCGCTGAGCAGGCTGCCGAGCAACCCGCGCAGAACTGACCTTCCTCAAGGCAGCCGTTCGCTTGAGCGGCTGCCACCTCTTGGCGCTACTTGCAGCGCCGAACCCTTGAACTAGACTCGAAAAACGACCACCGGGTGCGCGTATCCGGCGGTCGCGCACGCGTTGTCCGCGGGCGGACAGCGGAACAGATCAGGTATGACGAGGATTGTGGTAATGGCAGAGCGTGAGCAGGGGACCGTGAAGTGGTTCAACGATGCCAAGGGTTTTGGTTTCATTCAGCGCGAGTCTGGCCCGGATGTGTTTGTGCACTTCCGTGCGATTCGCGGTGACGGTCACCGCACGTTGGTAGAAGGGCAGAAGGTTGAGTTCACCGTCTCGCAGGGCCAAAAGGGCCTGCAGGCAGAGGACGTCACCAAGCTGTAACCGGCTTTACCTCGATTGAGCGGCTGCTTGCAGGTGGCCGCGTTTCCTTCCGGCGGAGGTTTTCCTGCGCCGCGTCTGCTTTTTGCTGTCTGTTATTCGACAGCGCGCAACTGAGCGCGTAGCCAGCGATCAAATTCGCCGGCGGGTAATGCCCCGTTTACCCGCGCTACTTCCTTGCCCTGATGGAAAACAAGTAGGGTCGGGATGCTGCGGATGCCAAAGCGTGCAGCCAGATCAGGGGCTGCCTCGGTATCGACCTTGAGAAACCGCGCGCGGGGCTCGTGTTGGCTGCAGCTTTGAACAAAGGTCGGGGCGAACTGGCGGCACGGCCCGCACCAGGCCGCCCAGAAGTCGACAACCAATGGCAGGTCGGCACTGGCATGTCGGGCAAAGCTGACAGCGTCAACCGCGCTTGGTTGTCCGGTGAACAGGGGCTTCTTGCATGCGCCACAGGTGGGTGCGGCAGACAGGCGACTGGCATCCAGTCGGTTCTTGCGGTGGCAATGGGGACAGCAGATCAGCATGGTATTTCCTCCGGCGTTACTCCCTTGGTTGGGCAACGCCGGCGGAATTTCAAGGTCGGAGCCGCAAGGTCAGCTGCGTCGATCCTGCCATTGACGCTGCAGCTCGATAAAGGTCAGCGACGCGGACCAGGTCACCAGCACCAGGCCGGTGAGTGATTCGGTACCGTACAGAAAACGAATATGCCCGGTTGGCGTCAGGTCGCCGTACCCCAGCGTGGTATAGGTGGTTGCCGACAGGTAAACAGTCTCGAACAGGGTGATCGTATCCAGCCCTGCTATGCCACCTTGCTCGGGCATCTGCAGCAGGATGAAAGCGCCCATGCCGAACAGCCAGATCTCGGCTATGTGGGTAAACAGCAGCACGAAGATCATGCTCAGGATGCGCGGCCGCTCGCCCATCGTGGTGACGCCGAGGAACCGATGCAGCCGTGACAGTACTTCGTAGTGCACTACCACTGCCAAGGCGGCGATCAGGCAGCTGCCGCCGACCATGATCAGGTGAAATCGATCGATGTCGGGAATCAGTGTCACTTATTGGGCCCAGAGAAATTCATTTTCGCCGTCGTCATTGACCTTCAGCCAGCGGTCAGCATCGGCCTCGCCATCGGCCTCTTCCCAGCCTCCGACCGAGCAGCGCACTTCGTGGCCGATGGCTGCGTGGACGGCGCGGGCGCAATCGCGGTCGCTTTCCCAGGGCGTCGCATCGCTGTCAAACCAGATGCTGGCCCACTTGCCGGCAGCCTTGCGCACAACCATCAGCGGGATGGCCTGATCGGCGTGCAGGGTGCCGTGCTGGGTCAGCCCCTTGGGGGCGTCCAGCGTCAGCGGCCCCATGACCTTGTGCAGCCAGTCCAACAGGTCGGTGACGTGGTCGTCGCGCAGGTAGATCTCGATATCGGGTTGGCGCACGGCTACTCCTTGGCGTGTTCTTGGTATCAGCAACGTTCCAGCATGATCATCTGCATGGCCACTTCGAGCCCCTCAATGCCTTGCTCGGCGATGGCCTGCTGGCGTTCGGGGCGGCTGCGCACGCCGTGCGGCGTCATGCCAATCAGATTGCCCAGATCTTCACTTGTCAGCTGCAGAGGATAGCGCAGGGTCTGCTCGGAGGCGATGCGCAGGCCGTCCGGTAATGCCTTGATCAGCGCTGGTGTCGGGTGGATCTGGTCGTACAGCCGTTCGCGCAGGGCCAACAGGTGGTCGCTGTGTGGGCCGACGATCAGAATGCGTCCGCCCGGCTTGACCGTGCGCAGGCATTCGTCGGCAGACCACGGGCTGAATACGCTCAGGGCAGCGTCCAGGCTCTGGTCAGCCACCGGCAGACGGGCGCTCGAGGCGACCATCCAGCGGATGCTGCGGCTGCGTCGGCAAGCCTTGATGATGGCGTCCTTGCTGATGTCGAAGCCGCCGATGGCGGTGTCGGGCAGGGCGCGGGCTAGGCGTTCGGTGTAATAGCCCTCACCACAGCCCATGTCGAGCAGGGTCTGCGGACTGGTCTCGGCGAACAGCTGATTGATCGCGTCACTGACCGGCTGGTAGTGGCCGGCGTCCAGGAACGCCTGACGACAGGCCAGCATCTGCGGGGTATCGCCCGGCTGCTTGCTGTTCTTGAACTGCACCAGCAGCAGATTCAGGTAGCCCTGACGGGCCTGGTCGTAGCTGTGGCCAGCCGGGCAGCTCCACTGGCGCTCAAGGTTGCTCAGCGGCGCGTGGCAATGGGGGCAGATCAGTTGCAGCATCAGGTCAGCAACCGTTCCAGGGTGACCTGATAGATGTCGGTCAGCAGGTTCAGGTCATCGGCCTTGATGCACTCGTTGACCTGATGAATGGTCGCGTTGACCGGACCGAGTTCAACCACCTGGGTGCCCATGGTGGCGATAAAGCGGCCATCCGAGGTTCCGCCGGAGGTGGACGGCTGGGTGTCACGGCCGGTGACCTGCTTGATCGCTGCCGAGACCCCGTCGAGCAAGGCGCCGGGTTCGGTCAGGAACGGCAGGCCGGAAACCGTCCAGTGCAGCTCGTACTCCAAACCGTGGGCGTCCAGCAGGTTGCATACACGTTGCTGCAGACCTTCGACGGTGGATTCGGTAGAAAAGCGGAAGTTGATCAGGGCTTCCAGTTCGCCCGGCACTACGTTGGTGGCGCCGGTACCTGAGTGAATATTGGAAATCTGGAAACTGGTCGGCGGGAAGAAGGCGTTGCCTTCATCCCACACCTCGGCGGCCAACGCGGCCAAGGCCGGAGCAGCCAGATGAATCGGATTGCGCGCCAGGTGCGGATAGGCCACATGACCCTGCTTGCCGCGAATGACCAGACGGGCGTTGAGTGAGCCGCGGCGGCCGTTCTTGACGATATCGCCGACCAGTTCGGTGCTGGAGGGTTCGCCGACGATGCACCAGTCGACCTTCTCGCCGCGCTCCACCAGCGTTTCGACCACCTTCACGGTGCCGTCGGTGGCGGGGCCTTCCTCGTCACTGGTGATCAGAAAGGCGATGGAGCCCTTGTGATCGGGATGCGCGGTCACGAAGCGCTCGACGGCCACGACCATGGCGGCGAGGCTGCCCTTCATATCGGCGGCGCCGCGGCCGTGCAGCATGCCGTCGCGGATTTGCGGAATGAAGGGATTGGTCTGCCATTGGTCTACCGGGCCGGTTGGCACCACATCGGTGTGACCGGCAAAGCACAGCACCGGACCTTCGCTACCGCGCCGCGCCCACAGGTTGTCGACCTCGCCGAAGCGCAGCGGCTCCAGCTCGAAACCGACCGCCGCCAGTCGCTCGCCCATCAGTTGCTGACAGCCAGCGTCTTCGGGGGTAGTGGAGTTGCGGGAGATAAGGTCGCAGGCCAGCTGCAGGGTAGGAGATAGCTCGGTCATGGTTCCGGTTCGTCTGGGCAGAGGAAGGCGCCATCATACCAGAGTCACCGGGGCACAGCTCAGATCCGGGTGCCGGGCCAGCGCGCCCGACGCCATGCGCGGCGCTGTTTCTTGTCGAGGAAGGTCCAGGCCAGCAGGCGGCTGCGCTTGCTGCCCTGGCCCATGTCGATGATGCGTACGTCGGTGGCGCCAAGATTGTGCAATTGCTCGGGCAGCGTCTTCAGGCTATTGGTGCTGGCAACCAGCGTCGTGAACCAGAACACCTGCGAGGCGCAGGTCTTGCTCTGCTCGGCCATACGGCGAAGGAATCCTGCCTCGCCGTCGCTGCAGTACAGCTCGTTGGCGCGGCCGCCGAAATTGCGCCCGCCGGGCTGCTTGCCGAGTCCTTGCCACTTTCGCTCATTGGCCTGCCGGGCCTCGGCGGCACTGGCGTAGAACGGCGGGTTGCAGAGGGTGAAGTCGAACTGCTCGTCGGCGCCGATGATGCCGTCGAAAATGTTGTTGGGGTCGGTTTGCAGTCGCAGCGCAATCTGTTTTTGCCGCGCCGGGTTGGCCTTGAGTATGTGTTCGGCGTTTGTCAGCGCATCGGCGTCAATGTCGCTGCCGACAAACTGCCAGCCGTATTCGGCGTTACCGATCAGTGGATAGATCAGGTTGGCACCGGTACCGACATCCAGGCCACGCAGCCGCTCTCCGCTGGGGATAACCCCGTCGTGGCTGCTGGCAAGCAGGTCGGCCAGGTGGTGGATAAGATCGGCGCGGCCGGGGATGGGCGGGCACAACGCTTCTTCCGGGATCTGCCAGCCATCAATGCCGTACCAGTGCGTCAGCAGAGCACCGTTGAGGCAGCGCAGGGCGGCCGGATCAGCAAAGTCGATGGTTGTCTGTCCATCCTTGCCCTGGCGGATAAAAGCCTTTAATGGCGGGCACTTACGGGCAAGAAGGGGGAAGTCGTAGCGGCCCTGATACCGGTTGCGTGGATGCAGTGCTGTTGGCTTGGACGGGCGGCGCGACATGTTGACTCCTGAACTGGATGTGGAGCATCCCACGCTGATGCCGGATTGTCACCCGTTGTGCACAGAAGCTGGGGATGATGCTGTGGATAACTTCAGGATATCCGGGGCAATCCCATATAGACCGGTGTCTGCACAAGGCTGGTTGTTTTCTGCGCAATGCAGCGGCGAATGGCGCTGGTATACTGTGCCGCCGCAGGAGGATGCCCATGATTACCGAAGACCCCCGTTTTGCTGGAATTGGCCGTTTGTATGGTACGGATGCGCTTGCGCGTCTGGCGGCCAGCCATGCGGTGGTTGTCGGGATTGGCGGCGTCGGTAGCTGGGTAGCTGAAGCGCTGGCTCGCACCGGGATCGGTCGGATCAGTCTGATCGATATGGACGAGGTCTGCGTCAGCAACGTCAACCGCCAGCTGCACGCGCTGGACGGTCAGGTCGGCAAACCCAAGGTTGAAGTAATGGCCGAGCGTCTGCGGGCGATCAGTCCGAGCTGCGAGGTGCGCGCGGTGATGGATTTTGTCACGCCAAATAACCTGGCCGAGCTGATTACCGACGACATCAATTGCGTGGTGGATTGCATCGACAGCGTTAACGCCAAGGTAGCGCTGATCGCCTGGTGCCGGCGCCGGAAGATTCCGGTCATCACTACCGGTGGGGCGGGTGGGCAGATCGACCCGACGCAAATTACCGTGGCGGACCTCTCGAAGACGGTCAACGACCCGCTGGCCGCCAAGGCGCGCTCGCTGCTGCGCCGCGATCACAACTTCCCCCGTGCCGACAGCAAACGCAGTTTCGGGGTGCCCTGTGTCTACTCCAAAGAGCAACTGCGCTATCCCAAGCCCGATGGTAGTGTCTGCACGCAGAAGTCATTTGTCGGTGAGGGCGTGCGTCTGGACTGCTCTGGCGGCTTCGGCGCGGTCACCATGGTCACCGCTACCTTCGGCATGGTGGCAGCGGCGCAGGCGGTGCAGCGGCTGCTGCGCTGAACTCAGGGTGTGAATGCAAAAAGCCCCGCGTCGTCTCCGGCGCGGGGCTTTCTTATCCAACCAACCAACCGAGCGCGGGCTCAGTTGTGGGCGTGCAGCATGTCGTTCAGCTGAATCGCGCTCTTGTTGGTCTTGCACTCGATGGCGCCAGTCTGCGAGTTACGGCGGAACAGCAGGTCGGACTGGTTGGCCAGGTCGCGCGCCTTGACGATTTCGACCAGATTGTCGGCGTCGTCCAGCAGTGCCACCTTGATGCCGGCGGTGATGTACAGGCCGGCTTCAACGGTACAGCGGTCACCCAGCGGGATACCGATACCGGCGTTGGCGCCAATCAGGCAGCCTTCGCCAACGGAGATGACGATGTTGCCGCCACCGGACAGGGTGCCCATGGTCGAGCAGCCGCCACCAAGGTCGGAACCCTTGCCAACGAAGACGCCAGCAGAGATGCGGCCTTCAACCATGCTGGTGCCTGCGGTACCGGCGTTGAAGTTGATAAAGCCTTCGTGCATGACCGTGGTGCCTTCGCCAACGTAGGCGCCCAGGCGCACGCGCGCGGTGTCGGCGATGCGGATGCCGGCCGGGACGACGTAGTCGGTCATGGACGGGAACTTGTCGATGCTGTGCACAACCAGCGACTCCCCCTTCATGCGGGCAGCCATCTGGCGCTGCGGCAGTTCGCTGATGTCGATCGCGCCCTGGGTGGTCCAGGCGACGTTCGGCAGCAGCGGGAAGATGCCGGCCAGTACGACACCGTGCGGCTTGACCAGGCGGTGCGAGAGCAGGTGCAGCTTGAGGTAGGCCTCAGGAGTGGAGCTGGGTGCCTCGTCGCTGGCCAGGATGGTAGCGACCAGCGGGCGGCTACTGTCGGCCATTTGTGCGACCAGAGCCGCCTGCTCGCTGAAACCGGCCGCATTCAGTGCCTGGCTCAGTGCGCCGCATTGGCTGGCGGCGAAACCGATTGCCTGGTTGCCTTCGGCGTAACCAAGCTCGGCCTTGACGACGTCGATCAGGGCGTTGCCGGGGTTGAGCAGGGGCTGAGGATAGAACACCTCCAGCCAATCACCTGCGCTGTTCTGGGTGCCGATGCCAAAGGCCAGACTGAAACATTCACTCATGGGGCGGTTCCTTTGATGCTAGTGCTATGCATTGGATTCAAACGCGCTGGCGTACCACTCCGGCTTGAAGCCGACCAAGCGCTGCGAGCCGATATCCAGTACCGGTCTTTTTATCATTGAGGGGTTGGCTTGCATCAGCGCAACCGCCTTGTCTGTATCGATGTTTTCCTTGTCCGCATCATCGAGCTTGCGGAAGGTGGTGCCCTTGCGGTTGAGGATTACTTCCCAGCCGTGCTCGGTGCACCAGGCATGCAACCGTTCGGCGTCAATGCCTTGGGTCTTGTAGTCGTGAAACTGGTAGTCGACGCCATGCTCATCCAGCCAGGTGCGGGCCTTTTTCATGGTGTCGCAGGCCTTGATGCCGTAGAGAGTGCAAGTCATTGATTTATAAAGGGGTAAAACAGTCTCCCCAATTCTCCCCAAAATGTCGTCAAAACTCGATGCGGAATTATGCCACCTCGATCCACTCTGTACCACGGGAGTCGCGGTAGAGGTCGGTCATCTTGCTGGACTTATGGCCCAGCAGGGCCTGTGCGTCCCGCCCCTCGGCAGAGTGCAAGCGGGCAGCCAGAGAGCGCATTTCATGGAAGCTCGGCGGCATTGGGTACGACAGCCCAAGGTCTGCCATTGCTGAGTCACGCGCATCGGCAAACGCTTTGCTCAGCGTATCCAGCATGATCGGCTGGCCCGGCATTGCCCGGCTAACGCGGCGCGCGTGGTGGACCAGGTGCTTGCTCAGCACGTTGTCGCGGCACCGCTGGATCACCGTGCCCAAGTCCAGACCAATGCAGTCCAGCCGCACGGCGGTGCTGATGCGCAGGCGTTGGCCGGTCTTTGACTGGATGACCTGCAGGTGGTCATCAACAACATCCTTGAACAGCATTCCTGCAATGTCGTCGCGGCGCTGCCCGGTCAGCAGTGCTATCTCCATAGCGCGCTTAAGCCACGGCTGTTTTGCCCGGTCATAGATGGCCTGCCACAGCTCAAGCGAAAGGCGCGAGCGCTGGATCTTCACTCTGGCGGCCTTGGTAACCTGCACCGGGTTGGCATCGGTCCAGCCCGCCGCTATCGCCTCGGCAAACATATCGCTCAGCAGCGACCGCATGGCCCGGCTCATCTGCGCCTTGCCTTCCTTCGCCAGCCCGCCCAGATACTCGGCCACCTCCCTGGTGCTGATGTCTCGAATATCCCTATCCCCGAACAGCTCTGTCAGCCGGTTGATTCGCATGCCCAGGTTGCGCCGGGTCGAAACGGCAATATCTCGCTCATCAATGATGCGACGGTATTCGTCGCACCATGCCCGGAACGGCTGCCCGCCCTGCATGCGTTGAGCCAGACTGGCCGGGCTGAAATGCGCGTTGGCCGCATGAGCCTCTCGGATGGCGGCGGCCTTGTCGGTACCAAGGCCGAACGACCGCCCTGTCATCGGGTCGCGGTAGGTGTAGTACGTCACGCCGTTGCGCTTGTCGGTCTTGCGGTACAAGTTAGGCGGCAGATCCTTGGAGCCTGCCGTGCGGGGTCTGGGTGCCATGGCGTGCGCGCTCGATTCGGTTAATCAATGGGGCGTCTGGAATATCGGGTAGCGGGTCAGAGTCGCAATACTCGGCATTCTCGTCAACGTAGTAGGTGCGGCCCATCTTCTGGGCTGGTGGGTCAAACTTGCCGCTACGGGCCCATGCCCGCAGCGTATTGATGGTTGGCGGCGGGTCGAGCCGTTCGGCCCACGCCTCAAGCGTTATGAGTTTCATCGGTCATGCCTCCCGGCGTGTAGGGTGATGCCAAAGTTGGTTGGTGTTATCGCTGCTCGACTTCGATCTTGTGCCGGCAGTCCGGTACGCCCATGTTTACGCGCATGCCCTGGTAGTCATCGACAACGCCGCGATCCCACTGCGTGAACGCCAGATAGCGCTTGCAGGTGTCGCGCTCCTGGCACCACTGGCCGTCCGGTAGCAGGTCAAATCGTCCGGCGCAGCGGGCTATGTCGAAGGGGAGGGTGGTCACGCCTCGCCCTCCTTGCCCTGCTGGGTCATCTTTGCCAGTTCGTCGGCTACGTGTTTCGGGAACATGGCCTTGAGTATTTCGCGCACCTCTTTGCGTTCCGCCTCCAGCTCCGCAATCCGCGCAGCCATCGCGGACACAACCTGCTGAACAGACATATCCGGGTTGTCGCGCGGTCCTGCAGCGAGCCTTACTCGTCTTGCCAGTTGTTCGGCTAATGTCGCCATCATGATTCGTTCTCCTTGCCCTGCTGGGCTAGGGCTGCCATGCGCTGCTCATGATTGCTATCGCGACATCGCTTATTGTCAAACCAAGTACGCATGCGCTTAACTGCGCTTTCTGCTTGCAATAGGACGCCTTCTGTAAGGCTCCCGCCGTCGAACCTGTGCATCCCGGTCTGACATCCACCACTGCACCAGACATAATGCAGCGCATCTAATGCGATATTCCTCTGACGAAGCGCATGGTTTTGGTTTGTCAGTTCGCGCTTCAACCTGTTGATCTTGATCTCCAACTCCGCAATCCGCGCCTTGTCTGCTGCGCGGGCGTCAAGCAACGATTGCGCTCGGTCATAGAATTGAAGCCTGGATAACTCGCTGGCCATAGCCATGTCATAAGGCATTCGAATTACCGCATTTAGCATTGTGTCGCTCACTTCGCACCTCCGCTCTGGTGGACTAAGGCACGGATGCCTGCAGCGATGTTGTCCAGCTCTTCCATGTATTCGGCACCGTCGCCGGGGTAAGTTCGATACCCGGTATCTGGCTCCGTCAAGCCGTGATCGCGGTCATAGTCTTCGGCTCGCTGCTCGACGTACTTCGCGGCCAGTTCAAGACCCGCCACATCCTGCGCGGCAGGCGCTGGCCTTGCGAACAGCGCCTCGACAGCCTCATACACATAGGGCTTGAGGTCATCATGCCCGGTCTTGATTGTGAACCCGTGATCCATAAGCGTGGCCCGTATCACGTCGCGTGATGGAGCGGCAGTGGGTGCCGGTTGTGGGGTGGTGTAGAGCGGTCTATGAGGCCAGATAGCAAGTCCTTGACCGTCAATCCAGTCTGACCATTCTTTTGCATTGCCGTGAATATCTGAAATGATCGGCTTGCGGTGCTGCCATGCGACCGGCGGCGCTACAGCCTCCTGCTCCACCCGCTCAACAGGCGCAGGGGCGGCGGACAAGTAGTCCCGTAAGTAGTAGGCGCTATCCATATCCGAAGTGGCCTCGCTGTGCCCGCAAACGGGGCAGTTCGATACCTCGGAATCAAAGCGCTCCATGAGGTAAAGCAGCGCGTCTCTGTCACTCGTCACAGATACCCGCTTACGCAGCTCTGCCAACTCTGCCTCCAGCACCGCACACCGTGCCTTGTAGTCACCGGCTGACATATCATCCGGCACCAAGACGCCCGGCGTCATTTCGTGTTCTTGTTTCATGCCGCCTCCGGGTGCTTGCCAACAATGCCCGCGATCAGGCGTTCCAGTGCATCGGAGCGCTCGCCATCCAGCACCCGGCGCAGACACTCCACCGCCTCATGCTTGGCCTGAGTCTCTGCCAGCAGTGCTGATTCCAGTTCTGCCACCTGTTCGCGCAAAAGGTCCGCATTCAGCAGGGCGGTATCAATCGCGCACTCGATGCGCTGCTGCTCAGTATTCATTGTTCTGCTCCTCATCTTCTGGATAGCGCCGCATGCCGCGAACGCCTGACTCGCTGTCGATAGCGATCTGATTTGCCTGCCGTGCCAGCTGGCGCAGCTGCGCGGGTGTCATATGGGCATCAAGCCCTGGCAGGCCGTTTACTACGGCAACGGGCTGGCCGTTGCGCCCGGCTATGTGCAGGGCTGTGAGTTGGGTGGTCATTACTGTTGAGCTCCCGGCAGTGCCTTGGGCTGATTCATGAAGCCGGTGCTGCTCTTTTCAGGGTCTCCGACCAGGGCGAGGTACTGGACCTCAACCTTGGCGGTCTCTACCAGCACCTTGCCTACCTCGGTGATGCGTTTCATGCGCTCGAGGTCGACCTCTTTGTCGCTGTCTGACAGGTCCTCTAGGGCCATGAATAGATGGTTACGCAGGTCAGTCATTGAGTTCTTCATCGTTGCGATCCTTGATCTTGCGCTCGAGCCTTTTGACCAGCTTGATGGCTGCCTTTAGCTCTGGCGGGTAGCGGTGGATGGTGTTGCGGCGGGCAAGCTCGGCGCGACTGATTAGCTCAAGCCGGTCGATGCTGATGTTTTCGTGCTTGGGCAGCGTGTCTTTGAACACCACAACATGCCCTGCCGGGATCTCGCCGTTATGCTCTATCCAGACCAGCCGGTGAACGGCTTGGTAGTCTCGCCTGGTGCAGCCGGTGTCGGTGATCTTGCGCTCGAGGTAGCCGTCCTGGGTGACGCGCTCGGTGCCGATTGGTTGCCAGTTGCTTGGCTTATGCCCAGCCTTGAAACGGGTTTCGGCACTGCGCCCGCCTGCGGTGTAGTTCATGCCTTTGTTCCAGGTCTGATGACCCTGCTTGAACCGCGTCTTGTTGCCTACCCGATCGCCCTTGCGCAGCCTGCAGGCGTGCGGGCTGGCGAGATATGCATCACTGCGTTTCAGGCCCATGACTCCGGCCTTAGCATAGATCTGGCGATCTGTTCGGTTGAGGGCGGCCTTCAGCTCAGGCATCGGCGTGTCTGGGTACAGCTCACGCAGGTGCTGCTCTTCGTCAGCGCTCCAGTATCGGCGAGTCATGTGAGGTTCCTCGGTTAGAAGAGCGCCAACTGCTCCTCGCGGATTTCCCGGCGCGGCAAGACAAGATCTTGTCTAAGCGTGTCTTTTTCCGGTTCTTCTGCTGGCGCTTTAGATGAGTCCATATCGCTTCCGAGCGCATAGCCGCGCTCCAGCTTTACGCCCCACAAGCCCATGATGTGAGCAGGCGTGAACCACTGCTCGCGTGCTTCAAGGGCCAGGGTGTTGCCCAGCACGACAATGGCAGGGATATGCAGTAGCGACAGCTGCAGGAAGCACATGTGCACGGCGCGGCTGTCTACGTCCTGGGCAACGACGTGCATGTGCTGCTGGTAGTTGATCCCCACTTTGCTCATGGCCTCGGCCATGGCGATCACCATGGCCCCGGCACCTGCGGCTGGCTCGTTTACCCTGACAAAGCCGCGCTGCTCGATCAGGTATCGGCAGCTTTTGCCGTCCCCGATATTGGCTTGAGCCATCAGCGCGCAGAGGTGATACGGCGTGAAGAACTGCCCGCGTGCTGAGTTACC
The DNA here is from genome assembly GCF_038130085.1 of Halopseudomonas sp. Lineage (NCBI taxonomy): Bacteria > Pseudomonadati > Pseudomonadota > Gammaproteobacteria > Pseudomonadales > Pseudomonadaceae > Halopseudomonas > Halopseudomonas sp. The sequence goes on from NZ_JAYPMU010000003.1 coordinate 87,371, forward strand.
TAGCTCGAGCTCGCTGAACACTCTGCCCAGAACATCGTCCGGCCCGCACTCCATCGCCATGGTCAATTCGCCGAACATCATGGGGAACAGCTTTTGCTCTGCTGACTCGTAGCGCCCGATCAGCTGCATGTATCGCTGCTCACGGCTATCGCGCTGGGTGAGGTCGGTGGCGTTAGCCAGGGCAATGGCGGACATTTCGATGAAGTCGCCAAACACCTCCCACAGGTGATGCCTGTGACTGGCTTGGTTCAGGAGTTTGATCAATGCCTTGCGGTGAGCTTCGGCGGTGGCTGTTGCTGGAGGCTTGATGCGAGCATTCATGGTTACCTCTGGCCGGACGGCCGTTAATGCGTGCTGGCGCTCCAGCCAGCGCTGGTGACCACGTTGCCGTGGGTGGCAATCATGTTCTGGAAAAGAGCGTCCATTACGGGGATCAGGGTTCTGGCGGTTTCGCGCACGCGCGTGCTGTGAATGAACTTTTCACCGCTGGGCAGGACAAGCCACGCTTGCGCTCGCCACCATGTAGGGCGCTTCGGGGCGCTCCCGCGCTCAACCGGCCTGCCACCTCCGGCTGCATTCAGGATGTAGATGACGGTGCAGGCCATCAGCGCACCCCGAACCTAATCTCATGCTTCAGCGCCCAATGCTTGGCGGTGCCGTGCGGTACGCCAAGCCACTTGGCTGCGTCAGCCGTTGTCCCACCCTCAGCAGCACAGCGGCGCAGTTCCGACAGCTGCTCAGAAGAAGGGCCAGCACGTCGCCCGCTGCCGACCTTGATATCGATTTTGTGCTCACTGGCAGCCTTGACAATCATGCCCCTGGAGCACCCGAACTTCTCGGCCATCTGGTTGGCGGACAGCTCACCAGCGAATGGCCGGATCTTCTCGGCTAGCTTTGCCCTGGCCGCCCGGTTTTTTGCGGTCTTTTCCGCAACGGCTGCTGCCATGCTGATCCCCAGACCTTCACCGGTCTTGATGAACTCCGGCTTGGCTGGATTCTGTGCTGGCGCCGGCTCTGGCTTCTCGCCGCGCTCAAAGGCTTCGCGGGCGGCATCGATCATGGCCTGGGCCGCCAAGCGACTGGCCGGGATGTTTTGTTGGAGTAGCATTTCAGTCTCCGTGGCATGCCGCCGTGACGCTACGGCTCCGCAACAAACTTGCGCAGGGCAGCGTCATCCAGGCGGTCGACGTTATGGATTAAACGGGTCAGCAGGTCGTGCACCTCGTCGATGCCGGTGACCTGCTGGATGCGCTCGATGTGGTCGGCGGTGCCTGGTACACGTCGACCTTGAGGCCGTAGGCCAGCAGGCGGGCGCGGCGCTCTTCTGCCTTGAGCTTGTCCCGCGCCCGCTTATCTCGTTGGCGCTCTGTGGCTGACTTGGCCATAGCTACACCAGCGCTGCGGGCTTCTGCTCTTGCTGGCGCCAGGCATCAGCGAAGGGCAGGACGTGGTGGTTTTCGTACACCATCAGCCCGAGGCGCTTGGCTTCCGCGATCTCGGCCAGGGTGCCGCTGGAGGCCTCCCAGCCGGGGCAGAGCACCACCACGTCAGCGCGGCGCAGCAGCTCCATCGTTGCCGCGAGCCAGAACTCGTCGCCGATGTTCGGGTCGATCTGGTCGAGGTCGCCGGTGTTGGCGTGCGGGATGATCGCGGACCAGTGCTTGCGGGACACCAGCAGGCCGACTTGGCGAGCGGACTGAATGTTGAGGGTGACCGCCTCGCGTGTTGGCCCGCGGTACGGGCCTGCGATGTATGCTACTGGCATACGGGCGGGGCTCATGCTGCACCCTGCAGGCTGGATGATGCGCGGGCACGCTCATAGCGATCACGCTTTGCAACGGCGTTCGGGTAGCCGTTTGCCCAGCCGACTACGGTTCCGCCCAAGGTGAGGCGCCAGAATGATCCGCGGCCGGTGGATTCGATTTGGATTTGTTGTTGCATGGTCACGTCCTCTGTCACACGTAGTCGAACGGGTTAAAGAAAGGGTCGTCGCGGCGGGCGCCTTTGATGCGCACAAGACCGCCACGCGGGTTTCGCGGTGCGCGTTCCTGGTGGTTGTCTGGCGTGCTGTTGACCACTACGCAGCAGACAGCAAGGAAGATGGCGAGCGGGGCGATGATGGCGCGGCGCATGGCTTCGGCCACCAGCTGGGCCCGGCGGTGGGCGCCGAGCTTGAACATCGCGGACATGATCCGCTTGCGCACGCTGTCCGGTGCCAGGCCGGCATCACGGGCAATCTCTTTGTCGGTTTGGCCTTCGGCTACGCGAAGGGTGAACTCAAGTTCTCGCTTACTCAGCAGGCCTGTGCAGCCCTGCCAGTGTTCGGTGGCAAGTGTGTGCATGGTTGGCGCTCCGTGCGATGAATGCCCGCGCGATTGCGCGGACACAGGAAGAGATGCGCTGCCTTTTTATGACGCGAATATGTCGCAGCGCGAGCCCGTCGCACGGGCTGCTGGCCGCGCCCGGAGGCGTTGCCGTTACTGTGCCCACGCATGGTGGGTCAGCTGTGCCCTGTATCGCTGGACAAGCGCCGCTCGCTGTTTTTTTTTAGATGAGTTGAAGGGCGGGCCGAACTTTCTCATCGAATAGCACCCTGCCCGGGTGGCGTTGCGGCCGGGCCGGCGCTCTGCCGTGCTCTCCCAGCCCTGCCCAGGGTGCTAATCGATGCCCAGCAGATATACCGCTGCTGGGGCCGGTACCAGGTCACGCGGGCGGTGTTTCAAGCGTAGGACTCCGCGCCCTGACTGCCGGTGATATATGCCCCTTCGCCGGCTGGGGTAGTCGTGCTCAATCAATTCAGTACGGGCGGGATGGGCAGGAATGGGTAAAGCGAAGGCCTGCCGCCCTGGAACGCCCGGTTGTTGACGTAGCTCTTTGCTGCAGCCCAGCAGCGGTAAGCCTCTTTGCGGGAGCGCTTCATCTTCGCCGCTTTGATCCGCGCAGCCTGGTGCGGGTCTTTCGGGTTCCGGTAGTGCCGTGAAAGCGGTCGGCGGCGTGCAGCTCGCGTCGTCACAGGCGACTGTCCGAATGCTGCGAGCGCTTCAAAGAGTGGGAATTTCCACATTGCTGCTCTCCTGTTATGAGTAGTCGTTGACCTCTTCAGCAACCCTCGCCATGAATCGTCCTGAGTACTCGCCGAGGAAATGGCTGGCCGAGCACTCGCGTACCGCGTCAGCCGGGCCAATGTTGCTGGAAACCGCAGAGCGGTGTTCGCTGTTGTGAAAGCTGAGCGAGCCGGAAACGACTTCGGCGTCGTAGATGGCGCAGGTGAAATCGTCTTGGCTTGAGATGTGGCGGATACCTTCAAACATGGGGTTTCTCTCCCTGGTTGACTTCCCGATGCCGGCTCAATGAACCGGCATGAGGAAATCAGCCGTTAGAGCAGCCGAGTGTTGATTGCACTGCCAGTTTGCTACGCAGCTCGTAACCCATCAGTGGCCAGATCTTTTGAACTGCGTTCTGGCGGGCGATCTTGCGGCCGAGTTCTTCGTCGAAGTTCTCGGGGCTGGCGCAAGCTGATTCGCCGGTCACTGTGAATCCGTTGCGCAGAACAAGTACGCAGATGGTCAGTAGCCCGAGAGATTGGTGGTGAATCTCGCCTTTGCCCTGATGAACGTCATTGTGGGTTTTGTACGCCCCAAGCATCCCGTCATACGCCGTGAAACAAGCCTCGGCGATGATGTTCGCCTCGATGTCGGCAGGCGTAATGCGCGGAGCGCTGAGGCCCTTGTCCTGAATCTCTTGCTCGATTTCTTTGTCGCTCATGTGGTTCTCCTGTTGGTGTTTCCCGGATGGCCCTGTTGCCAAGGCCATCGAGGAAATCTTTCCCCTACCAAACCGCCGGGGTGGCGGGGCGCGCAGCGTGCCGGGTCATTCGCTCGGTTCGGTCATTCCAACCTCGTCCGCTGCTGGGTGTTCCCAGCATGGGCAGGCGTTCGGGCCTGTCGGATCGCCGGTCGCCGTCAGAGGCTGCGCGGTCTGTTTCTGCGCTTTTACGTTCTGCCGCGCAGGCCGGGAGCAGGAAGCGCTGATCGCTTCGATTCATCCCTTGGATTGTTAAAGAGCTGTCGGGGCTGGCCCTGGCCGTTGGTTCTGGCTTGGAATTGAGTATTGCCGCAGGAAATACATAAGTCAATGCCGCAGGAAATAATTCTGGAAATAAGTTTTCGTCGGGCACAAAAAAGCCCGCTTGTAGCGGGCTGTTCGAAGGCCTTGTGGCTTGGCGAGTTATGAGGCCCAGGCCAGTATTTCTTCTGCGAGCGCCTCTGGCGTCTCGCGGACCTCCAGATAGCAACCGACCTTACTAAGGCGCCAGTAGATATCGTCGATCAGATTCTCGACTTGAATCCGATTTTTCTGGGTGCCTAGCATCGACGGCAAAGAGATGAAGAGGCCGCGCTCGTACTTGTCCCGTTCAGCGGCTACGTTCAAGTCACTCATCGCGCGGAGGAAGTGAGTTTCGATGGTGGTTGGTGTCTGATACCAAGCAGACATGATGCTGCCAACCTTTGACTCTGTTTTTACCGGGATATTGAGGTGGTGCACCCGGCCGGAATCTTTGACCTCAATGATCCCATCGGGCGTGAAAATGCGGTCAGCCTTGATGCCGGCGATATTCTTGGCGGCGGTTTTTACCTTTTCTCTGATCTCAGCATCGTTGTGGGTGGGCAGGCGTTCTTCCTTCTGAGGGACACGCGCTTTGTATAGGCTGGAGTGCAGGCCGGCGACCTGGTCAATGACGTCCTCTGGGCTTTGCCCGAGATACTCGCGCACGTTTACTGCGAAAAAACCGGACAACGGAGACACCCAATCGGATATGGTGCCGCCGCGCTTCAAGTGTGACTTGATGCTGTCGGTAATCATGCCGATCAGGCTGGCTGCGTTGGCGCCCTTGTCGCGATACAGAACAGCAAGTATCTCAGGACTTAGTAAGCTGACCACGCGCACGTCTTTGTCGCTTTGCAGGGCCACCGCCGCGGTGATCCGTTCACCAGATCCCATGACCGGTTCCCACATGATGTGAGCGGCGTCGGCTGAGTATTCGGGGAGGGCAGGGAAGCTGATCATTTGGCGAACACCAAGCTGTTTTGAGCATAACCTATGCGGTTAGATATTAGCATCAACAGGCTCTCGATTCTCTGGTGTAAGAAGGCCAGCAACGAATGCACTGTTGTGTGATCACAAACGCCTGTCAATATATCCGTAATGCTGTCGTGCACCTTAACGCCGCTGTAGTGTTGTGTGGACTTTTTCGCTTTATGGAAGAGTGCGTACAGCTGTTTCGCCGTCTTTTGCTCAGACGCGAGCAGAAGCAGGTTGTTGCGGGTGGCCGGGTCTGGATGACCAAGACCAAGCGGCAGCGCCTCACTGTGATCTACCAGCGCGAAGTCATTACCGCCGCCGTATAGCAGGTTGCCGCCGTGCCTGTCTGCGTTCGCGATCCACTCATCGAAGCAACCTGCGTCGAGCAGCTTAGACCAATTGGAAAGACTGTAAATAGCGCGCTCAACATCCTGCTCCATCCAGTGCTTTAGGTCCGGGTTTGCAACGGACTCCGACCCGAAAAAAACGGTGTCATGAGCCAGGTCGGGCATTGCGCGCTTGGTAACCATGACCAGTGCGGGGCGTGGAATAGGCAGGCCGATCGCGCGACCAACCACTGCGCAGATCACCTCAACAGCTAAGGTGCGTGGCTCTACGCGCTTTACGTACATATTGCGCCGGATACCCTCGAGCTGAACGTTGCCACGCCAGACGGGATTGATGTTTTGCCTATGAATTGACGTTGCCCCAGGGAGAAGGGAGCCGATGAGTAGTTCGTCCATGAAATACCTATGTTTACCTGCTGGCGCCGAATCGCTCGATGATTTTCTCGAGCGCCTCCAGGTCGTCTGGTGTTAGCTTGCCGTCGGCTTCAAGCGCAACAATGCGCTCTATCACGGCCTGAGAGCGGGGTGTCACTTGCCCCATAAGGGCCGCGCCGGCGCTAATCAGGCTCGGATTATTCATATATTGACGAGATTTCTCGTCAACGCGCTCACCTGTCTCAGGGCTAGCAGCCCGATACGATGGGTCGTGGGATTGGTGCTCATCGTCTTCCGAGCGATGGGCAGCGTACTCTCCTAAGCGCCTGATCTCTTTTGCCAAACGCTTGCTATAAGTCTCGACCGGGATGCCCATCAGCTCGTACACACCGATAGCAATCCCCATGTGAAGAGGGCGGTGGCCGTTCAGATAATTGCTGAATGACCCTTGGTTCATTTTCAGGTGCGCAGCCATCATCTCTTGCGAGATTCGGTCTTTGCGAGGGAGGGGCTGATTCCACGCCAAAAAGGCCTCTTTCAGCGCCGCACACTCTGCTTTCTCTTCGGCCGTCAGGGGCCGTCTCTTTTCACTCATGTCGCGAGCATATTTCCGTAAGCAATAACTATCTATCGCCTAAGGAATTGATTTATACATTTCCAGAGGCAATACTTATGTGCATGCGCAATTGGAGAAACCAACATGCAACGCACAACCCTCACTGAGTTTTCTAAAAAGCACGGCCAGACCGAGGCAGCCCGGTTGCTTGGAATGTCCCAAGGATCGCTCAACAAGGCGCTCAAGGTTGGCCGAGAGGTCTACGTGACTAAGACCGACGATGGGTATGAGGCTGAGGAAGTCCGGCCATTTCCCACTACTCGGCGCGAAACAGCCGCCTGACCACGATCACATGGTGACCCAGTTAGCCGGGTGCGTTAAGCGCACTGAAAGGGCTGGTTATTCATACAGGCAATAAAAAACCCCGGCATTGATGGGTGGGGACCCTGCCGGGGCTTCGAGAGAGAGGACATTATGGCTACAGACGTGATGTTGAGCAATACCCGCTCCGAGCTGACGATGAGCAGCGAAGAGATTGCCGAGCTGCTGGGTGCGCGGCACGACAATGTGCGCAGGACCATCCAGAGGCTGGCGAATCGGCACGTTTTCCCTTTACCTCCAGCGGAGGAAAAGCCCGCCACCGGTGGCCGCCCTGGCTTGGTGTACCACGTGAGCAAGCGAGACAGCTATGTGGTGGTGGCGCAGATGTCGCCGGAGTTCACCGCGCGCTTGGTCGACCGCTGGCAGGAGCTGGAAGACCAGCAGACCGCCCGGCCTGCAATCCCTCAAACACTCCCCGAAGCGCTGCGCCTGGCTGCTGACTTGGCTGAGCAGTGCGGTGCGCTGCGTGCCGTGGTGACCGAGCAGAAACCCAAGATTGAGGCGCTGGAGCGCATCGCCGACAGCAGCGGGACGATGTGCCTTACCGATGCTGCCAAGCACCTTGGCGTGCAGCGCAAGTGGCTGCTGGCCTGGATGCGCGACAACCGGTGGATCTACCGGCGGGAAGGCTCGGCGCACTGGCTTGGTTATCAGCCGCGGCTGTCGGCTGGCCTGCTGGAGCACAAGGTGACGGTGCTGGGTACCGAGGAAGACGGGGAGCAGCGCCTTGCGTCACAGGTGCGCGTCACGCCGAAGGGTTTGACCGTGCTGGCGCAGAAGCTGGGGAGGGCGGTCTGATGGCGGGCGATTGGATCAAGATGCGCGGCAACCTCTGGGACGACCCGCGTATTGCCTCCCTGTGCGATGCGACTGATCAGCCAGAGGCGATGATCATCGGCGGCCTGTACTGGCTGTGGGCGATGGCGGACCAGCACACCGAGGACGGCACGCTGCCCGGCCTGACTCTCAAAGCGATTGACCGCAAGACCGGAGTGCCTGGGCTGGGTGCTGCCCTGGCGGATATCGACTGGCTGCAGGTGGTTGAGGGCGGGGTAATGGTGCCGCGCTTCGATGAGCATAACGGGGCGTCTGCAAAACGGCGCTGTCAGGACGCAAAGCGTAAAGCCGGTGTCCGCAAAGAGTCCGCATCCGATGCGGACAAAAAGCGGAAGCCTGCCGGAGCTAGAGAAAGAGAAGAGTTAAAACCCTCACACACACCGCCCGCGGACGATTCTGATCCTGCTGGCGCTGACAACCCAGATGCCCCAGTGGAAATGACCCTCGAGTGGCAGCCAGACCAGAAAGCCTTGAAGGCCTATGCCGCCAGAGCGGGAGTACCGCTGGACGCATTCACCCCGGAAGCCGTTTCCCCATTCGTGCTGCACCACGAGCCGCGAGGGCAGGTGCGGACGCTCAGGGAGTGGACTGCTGACCTTGTGCGCTGGGTGCAGCGTGATCGAGTGAACGCGAATCGCGTTGTCCCGCTGAGCCGTGCTCGAGCATCGCCCGGCAAGCAGGAGCTGAATCACGAAGACAAGAGCTGGGCAATCGATGGCGAGGGGGTGTGACGTGGACAAAATCGACGATTTGACCGAGAAGGCGGCAGGGGCGCTGATGGCGGGGCAGGGTTTATCTGGCGAGCTGCTTCCCCCGGATGCCGGCGGCCACCTGGACGACGCAACGGTCGATGTGGTGAACCGGCTGTTTGCCAGTCTCTGCGCCATTAAGCCCGCCTATCGCCAGGCATGGCCGGATAACAAGGCGCTCGGTCGTGCCAAGAAGGAGTGGGCTCGGGCGTTCATGGCGGCGGGTATCGATACTCTCGAGCATCTGCGTTTTGGTCTGGAAGCGTGCCGTCTGGATGGCAGCGATTTCGTGCCGAGCGCGGGCCGGTTTATTGAGCTATGCACGCCAGAACCGGAGCGAATGGGCCTGCCGAGCATGGACGCGGCCTACCAGCAGGCACTGCGCAACTCGCACCCGGCATCGATTGGCTCCGAGCGCTGGGATCACCCGGCGGTGTACCACGCAACGCTGGCCTGCACGCGCACGGCGCTGCTGAGTCTGCCTACTGACCGGTCGCGGTCGAAGTTTGAGCGCGCCTACCGCGATATCCAGAACCGGCTGTTGCGGGGTGAGGTGCTGGCGCCGACGCCGCCGAACGAGCAGAAGGCCATTCCGCGCATTGCTGACCCTGCTGTGGGGCGTGCCGCTCTTGCTGGGCTGCGGGCTGCGATGGGAGGTGCGAATGCCTGAGAAGCGCGCGAGTCAGCCTGCAGGGGATGAGCTGACGTTTTTCCGGGCCTGCCTGATCGCTGTGGCGATTCCGTGCGCTGTCGGCCTCGTTGCCTGGGCGGTGTTCGCATGAGCAACACGCCAGGGTTCTGTGGTGGGTGCCACAAGTGCGTCAAGCGGATGTTTGCCGATCGCAGGGCGCCAATGACGCTAGACCGGATGCTGCAGTGCCCTGAGTGCGGCAACAAGCGGTGCCCGAAGGCCAGCGACCATGACCTGCTATGCACCGGCAGCAATGCGTCGGGGCAGAAGGGGAGTGTGTTCCAGTGACGCCAGAGCATCGTGCAGCCATCCGCCAAGGCGTGAATCTGGCGACCTTGCCGGACGAGGTGCGCAACGAGATTGCTGGTGAGCGAATCATGGCCATGGCCCGCGCGACCGAGGTGAAGCGCAAGGCGGCTGAGCTGTTCGAGATTCGCAATCAGCGGATGAAGGTCGAGCGGGAGTTGCACGGGCTGGGTGATTTGGCGCCTGCGGTGCGTGATGAGTTGAACCGGTTGATCGAGAGGCGCAAACGGTGAAGAAACTAGGAGAGGTCGTCCGGTGGTGGCTCTCGCGAGTTGAGGTCGACAAGACGCGATCCGATTCATACCGGCGAAGTATGCGGAGCCTAATGCTCAAGCATGTTCTTCCGCACGCAGGAAAACTGCCGTTGCGCAAGCTGGATAGATGGCGACTGGAAGAGAAACTGCTTTACCCGATGCATCAGGTGCTGGCGCCTCGCTCAGTCCAAAAGGCGCTGCAGGCCCTCAGTCAAGCGTTCCGGATGGCTGAGGCGCAGGGCCGCATAGATTCCAATCCATTGGCGGGCACGACGTTCCGTGACTTCTACAGGGGCAAGCTTCGACCTAAGCCGGCCAGCCTTTCTCGCGCTGACCTGCCCGACTTGGTTGAGCACCTGGTGGCGGTGTTTCAGGCGGATCCAGTCAAGGGCTTTTTGCCGCTGATGATGCTGGCGCACGGCACCCGAATCTCCGAGACGCTGCAGGCCAGGTGGTCGCATGTGTCGCTGTCCGAGCGGGTTTGGGTGATACCCGCTGCGAACACGAAGAGCAAGCGAGAGCACGTGTTGCCACTTACCCCGCAGGTTCTGGCGCTACTTCAGCAGTACCGACGCGCGCTGCCCGATCTGCGGCTGAGGTCGCCATGGGTTTTTGCTGTACGTGGTGGCGAGCGAATGGCCGAGACTAGCGCGCACTCTCTGATGCGTCACGTTAGTGCTCGTGATTGGACAAGCCACGACCTGCGCAAGCTGATGCGCTCCAGCCTGGCTGATATCGGCGTTGACTTCATGGTGGGCGAGCTGCTGATCAACCACACCTTGGGCGTGACCGCTGAAACCTACCTGACCCGCGATGCGATGGAGCGTCGGCGGGAGGCGCTGGAGCGGTGGCACAACCGGCTGGATGAGTTGGGATTTGCCGAAGCGCACGGCGCAAAAGTGGCTGTTCCTGCATTTCTGCCAAATGGCGCAACCGTAGAGCAGGCGGGCGATTGCGCTGATTCCTGCGTTTCTACACGGAGAGGATGAAGATATGCAAAAAAGGGTTTTCCAAGGCCCCGTCAAGCTCTTCGTAATGGACGAGGGCGGCACGTTCGTAGCAGTTGGTCTGGTGGATAGGGTCGATCTTTTGGGGAGCCTAAATCGCCGCGGTGAGCCGAGCCTCTACGTAGCCAGGCCGCGCCTAACTGCGCTGGCATCTGCGATCAGACCGACAGAAGGGGGCGCAAATGCAAGCCACTGAGCACCTGATGACGCTGCCATGGCCGCCGAAAGATCTGAACCCGAACTCTCGTGCGCACTGGCGCAAGAAGGCCAAGGCCGCCAAGTCGTACCGCGCCACCTGCCACATCATGACCAAGCAGGCCCGCATTGTTGCCCCGGAGGGGAAGGTGCAGTTGGTCATGACGTTCTGCCCGCCAGATCGCCGCCGCCGTGATGATGACAACTGCATTGCCAGCATGAAGAGCGGTCGTGACGGCATCGCTGATGCGCTCGGTATCGATGACAGCAGGTTTATGGTCCGCGCGCGTATGGGCGAGCCGCGTGAGGGTGGAGCTGTGCTGGTGTGGATTGGTGGGGAGGTGTCGGCTTGAGCGTCGAGGTGGAGTGGGAGCGGGTAGAGCCGGGGCTCGATCTATGGGAGACCAGCGACGGTTACCGTCGCACGGTTGAGGTAATGCGGGGCGAGCAGGTATTTGCGGTGAGTGGCCCAGGTGGCTGCCTGCTGTTCACCAGCCCGGACCCTGATCAGCTGGACAAGTGCGTGGCGATCCACCGTAAGGAGCAAGCGTGACAGGGCAGCGTGACAGCGAGAAGCCGGAAGTGTGCAAGGCGTGCAACGGTAAGGGTACGACGCTTGGCGTGTTCCATGAGCTGGACTGCGTGCCCTGCGATGGCGTCGGCTGGCTGCCGATGGCAGGGCAGGATCTTACCCAGCAGCTCGGGCGCTACCTGACCCGCCAGATAGCGAAGGCGAACGTGATGAAGGCTCTGGCCGCAAGCGGGCAGGGGGCAGAGCGTGATTATCAGGACAGCCGGCGCGATGGCGTGCGCGGCCACTACACGGGGGATTGACCATGGCGAAGCGTGACGCGGAAGAGCTGCTGACCAATTGGGGGCGCTGGGTCTGGCATCAGGCCGGGGTGCCGAGGTACACCAGCCCGATGTTCGCCCTGATGCGGGATAACGTGGCGCAGGACTCGGTACCGGCGCCAGTGATCACTGACGATGAGGCGCTGATGATCGATGCAATCGTCGCCAGAATGTGGCGGCGCGATGAGCAGATGGCCGACTGCCTGCGGATTTACTACTGCACCAGCCGGACGATGCACGGCGTTGGTGTTGTTCTCGGCATTCACCGCAAGAAGGTTGCCGAGCTGCTGTTGGCTGGCAGGGCATACGTTGAAGGGAGCATCGACCGAGTGGAGCAGGCAGCCTAAACACAAGATGTTGTGTTCTGGTGTTGACGTGGCGCCATGGAATCGTTAATTTGTGCCTACATTGCGGTTTTACCGCTCCGAACATAGAACCCGGCCACCGAGCCGGGTTTTTTTATGCCCGTAATTCACCACCACGGACGGCCAAAGGGGCTTAGCCCGGGATGCGACCCACCATGAGGAACCACCAAATGAGCGAGCCGACATCTATCGGGGTTGGCGGCTACGTCCTGTCCAAGTTGTTTGCCTTGCTGCTCATCATCGTCTTTGCGGTGATCTTGGTCGCTATCGTGGTCATGGCAATGACCCAGCCCAAGAGCACTCGCGAGTGGATTACCGCTTTGATCTCAACGGTGGTTGCTTCGATCTGCGGTGGCGCATTCATCGTGCAGTACTTCGACCTGCATGCCTGGGGTGAGGTTTGGCAGGGCTCTGTGGCAATCGCTGGCATTCACTTCGTATGCGGCCTGCCTGCCTGGGTGTTTGTCCGCGGCTGGTTCGCTTATGCCGACCAGAACAAGGGCTCCACGTTGACGGACATGATCAAAGAGATTCGTGAGGCGTTTGGGCGCTGATGGCCTGCCCCGCATGCGAGCGCAGGCGTGCATGGATGGCTAAGTGGGCACGCATCGCCCGGGAGAGAGCACGTGCAGCAATTACTGGAAGAACTGATCGAAGCGCTGCAGGCGCAGACAGCGGCCATCAACGAACTAGTCAAGACCAACCAGACAATCATTGAGATTGTGATGGATGATGCTGGTGATGGCCGCGCTAACACCATCGAGACGGTCAGTCTCGACTCTTATCTCGACGGCAGCACTGGGCACCGCTGATATGGGCAGGCTCAGCACTGTTAAGCCGCGGGTCCAGATGGCAGAGGGTCGTCAGATGGCGCGAGCAGACGACGTACAGGTCGATCGCTGGGGCTCTGGCCGAGGTGGTCGCCCGTGGCGTCGCAAGCGTGACCAGATCTTCCTGCGTGACGGCTATACCTGTCAGCACTGCCACAAGGTTACCCACGAACTGGAGCTCGACCACATCGTCAACGCCGCGCAAGGCGGCACAGATGACGACGAGAACCTTCAGTCATTGTGCATCCCTTGCCACAAGCAGAAGACCGTGCTGGAGAGCCAGCAAGCCCGCTCCTGATGGGTAGGGGGGGGTGGTCGGATTGTCCCGGAGAGAAGGCAGCGGACACCGCGCCCAAACTCATTTGCAGATTTTTTCCCGTTAATCGGAGTCGTTAACATGGCGTTAACTGAACAGAAGCGCCGGTACGCCGCAGCGCGGCTGTCCGGTTTGGGCAAGAAGGCTTCGGCACTTGAAGCTGGATGCCCTGAAAAAACTGCGTCTCAAGCGGCTTCAAGATACGAAAAAGACCCTGATGTGCTGGCGTTGATGGCCAGAACGGTTGCGGTGGAAGAGTCGAGGCAAGAAAAGCCTGGGTCTGGGGTGGATGCGCATATCCCAGCGGCAGCCGACGATCCGCTCGAGTTCTTCAAGAGCATGATGAACGACCCTGCCGAAGATCCTAAGCTTCGCCTTGATGCGGCGAAATCATTAGCCGCTTACACCGTTGCTAAGCCAGGGGACAAAGGGAAGAAAGAAGACAAGGCGGATGCTGCAAAGAAGGCGACCCGGGGCAAGTTCGGGGCCGCGCCGCCGCCGCTACATGCGGTCAAGTAAATGGACTGGTCTACAGCCTGTCCGGACTGGGCTGAAAGGCTCAAGAACGGACAGACGATCATTCCTGCGCCGATTTTCAAGGCGGAGGCCGAGCGAGCGCTCGATATTTTCAAGCAGCTGCGAGTTGTCGACCTTCCAGGCAAGCCGACGTTCGGCGAGTGTTCAGATCAGTGGGTGTTCGATTTTGTCGGTGCGATCTTCGGTGCCTATGACGCCGAGACCGGCAACCAGTTGATCAGGGAGTTTTACCTCCTGATCAGCAAGAAGAACACCAAGTCCACGATTGCCGCGGGCATCATGCTCACCGCGCTGATTCTGTGCTGGCGTGAAGAGGAAGAGCACCTCATCCTTGCGCCAACCAAGGAAGTGGCTGACAACAGCTACAAGCCTGCGGCAGGCATGGTGCGGGCAGACGAAGAGCTGTCCGACATGTTCCACATTCAGGACCATATTCGGACCATCACCCACAGAGTGAATCGCAATAGCCTGAAGGTTGTGGCTGCCGACACAGACACCGTATCCGGTAAGAAGTCTGGTCGGGTGATGATCGATGAGCACTGGGTATTCGGCTCGAAGCCGAACGCAGAGTCCATGTTCATGGAGGCCACCGGCGGGCAGGTATCACGCAATGAGGGGTGGGTGATCTTCCTCACCACCCAGAGTGACAAGCCTCCGGCCGGGGTGTTCAAGGAAAAACTGCAGTATTACCGCGACGTGCGGGATGGCGTCATTGTCGACCGCAAGTCGCTCGGCGTGCTGTATGAGTTTCCGGAAGCGATGGTCAAGTCCAAGGCGTACATGGACTCCGCCAACTTCCACATTACCAACCCGAATCTCGGGCGCTCTGTCAGCAGGGAGTGGCTGGAAGACCAGCTCCGCAAGAAAAAGGACAAAACAGACGGCACGTTGCAGCAGTTCCTGGCCAAGCACCTTAATGTCGAGATCGGCTTGGCGCTGCGCTCTGATCGCTGGGCTGGTGCTGAGTTCTGGCAGGACCAGGTGCAGGCATGCTCTCTGGACGAACTGCTCGAGCGGAGTGAGGTTGTTTGCCTTGGAGTCGATGGAGGCGGGCTCGATGACCTGTTGGGGCTTTACGCGATCGGTAGAGAGAAGGAAACAGGCGTCAAGCTGGGGTGGGGATACGCGTGGGCGCACCCATCAGTCCTGCAGCGGCGCCAAGAGATCGCCCCGGCACTAAGGGACTTCTCGAATGACGGTCACCTGACACTGGTCGAGCATGTAGGTGATGACGTGGAGGAGCTGGCTGACATCTGTGAGCGCGTTCACGACGTCGGGCTTCTCGACAAGATCGGGTGTGACCCCGTGGGTCTTGGAACCATTCTCGACAAGCTCGAAGAGCGCGGCATACCAAGCGAAAAAATCATCGGAGTTAGCCAGGGCTGGAAGCTGGGCGGCGCGATCAAGACGGCAGAGCGGTGGTTGGCAGACGGATCCTTCAGCCCATCAGATCAGCCGCTGATGGCGTGGTGTGTTGGTAACGCACGGGTAGAGCAACGCGCCAACTCGATCCTGATCACCAAGCAGGCGAGTGGCACGGCAAAGATTGACCCGCTTATGGCAATGCTTAACGCGGTGACCTTGATGGCGCTGAATCCGCCTGCCGCAACCAAGAAGTACCAAATGTTCGTGCTCGGCTGACGCCTGGCAGTAACCAACAAACCCGCTACGGCGGGTTTTCTCGTTTCTGGAGGTCCGAAATGGATCTGGAAAAGATGGCGGCCAGCACAACTCGCGTGCACAGCGTCGTAACTATCAAGGCGATCGACGACGAGGCGCGCGAGTTCGTCGGCATTGCATCGACTCCAGCCACCGACCGGATGGACGACATCGTCGAGCCGTCCGGTGCAGAGTACAAACTGCCGCTGGCGTTGCTGTGGCAGCATGACCGCATGCTACCGGTGGGGACCATCCTGACCGCGAAGGCTACCAAAGCAGGCATCGAGGTCCGCGGCAGCATCCCGAAGGTGGACGCGCCGCAAGGCCTTGCCGCCCGGCTTGAGGAAGCCTGGCAATCACTCAAGCACCAGCTGGTGCGAGGCCTTTCTATCGGCTTCCGCCCGCTCGAATACAGCTTCATGGATAACGGCGGCATCCACTTCACCAAGTGGGAATGGCTGGAGTTATCTCTGGTGACCATCCCGGCAAACGCCGAGGCCACCATCACCTCTATCAAATCGTTCGACCGTGAGCTGCTGGCCGCGTCAGGCCTCAAAGCGGCACCGGTTGTGCGCATTGGTAAACCTGCCGGCGCTTCGGCAACACCATTGAAAACCAAAACCGCACCGAAGCCCCGGGAGGGCAATGCTATGAATATCGAAGAGCAGATCAAGGGCTACAAGGAAGCCCGCGAAGCCAAGGCCGCCGAAATGGTTGCCATCATGGAAAAGTCAGCTGAGGCTGGTGAAACCTTGGACGCTGAGCAGGAAGAGCAGTACGACACCCTGCAGGATGAGGTGGCGGCCATCGACAAGCATCTGGCGCGCCTCGAGGCGTTGGCCAAGACCAGCGTTGAAAAGGCTAAGCCGGTTGAGGACCGCAGCGGCATGCGCGACCGCGTTCCGGCGACCGCCAAGAAGCACGAGAACCTGGCCAAGGGTATCGAGTTTGCCCGTTACGTCATGTGTCTCGGTGCTGCCAAGGGCGACCTGCACACAGCGAAGTCCATTGCCGAAACCCGCTTCCCTCAGTCTGAGCGTATCCACGCCACGCTGAAGGCAGCCGTTGCGGCTGGCACCACCACCGATGCTACCTGGGCGCTCCCGCTGGTTGAGTACAACCAGTTCGCCGGCGACTTCGTCGAGTTCCTGCGACCGCAGACGATTCTCGGAAAGTTCGGCATGAACGGCATCCCGGCGCTGCGCGCGATTCCGTTCAACGTGCATGTGCGCGGCCAGACCTCCGGCGGTGAGGGTTACTGGGTGGGCCAGGGTGCGCCAAAGCCGCTCACCAAGTTCGACTACAGCGATGCCTACCTTGGCTACGCGAAGGTGGCCAACATCGCCGTGCTGACCGAGGAGCTGATGCGCTTCAGCAACCCGAGCGCAGAGGCCCTTGTCCGCGACTCCCTGGCCGGCGCGCTGATCGCTCGAATGGATACTGACTTCGTTGATCCGGCCAAGACCGCCGCGGCCAACGTCTCGCCGGCGTCCATCACCAATGGCGTCACTCCGGTAGTCTCCAGCGGTACGGACGCTGACGCGATCCGCGTCGACGTGAAGGCCGCCATGCAGACCTTCATTGCGGCCAATATCACCCCGACCGGTGGCGTTTGGATCATGTCGTCTACCACTGCGCTTTCGCTGTCTCTCATGCGTAACGCGCTCGGTCAGAAAGAGTTCCCGGACCTCACCATGCTGGGCGGCTCTTTCGAAGGCCTGCCGGTCATTGTGTCTGAGTACGTTCCGTCTGATACCTCCGGCCACTATGTGGTGCTGGCGAATGCCTCCGACATCTGGCTGGCTGATGACGGTAACGTGGTTGTGGATGCTTCGCGCGAAGCATCTCTGCAGATGCTGGACAACCCCACCAACAACAGCTCCTCCGGTACCGCGACAAGCATGGTCTCGATGTTCCAGACCAACAGCGTCGCCATTCGAGCGGAGCGCTGGGTCAACTGGCAGAAGCGCCGCGCGTCGGCGGTTGCTGTGATCAGCGGCGTCAACTGGGGCGCGTAACAGCACCCGATGAAAGCGGCCCGGTTCGCCGGGCCGTTTTTCTTCCCTGGAGCTATCCATGCGGAACATTGAACTAAAAGCGGTCAAGCGCTGTGGCAAAGCATTGCCCGGCAAAAAATTCATGGCAAACAGCGTAGAGGCAAAAGCGCTGGTTGCTATTGGTCACGCTCAGTATCTGACGAGCGACATGGCCCAGTCAGTCAGCGCGCCTGAGTACATCGTCTCCGACGCTGTTCGCAGCTTCGCAGAAGAAATGAAAATCGACTTGGCGCGCGTTACCCCTACCGGCCAAGGCGGTCGCATCCTCAAAAAGGATGTCGAAGCGCTGATTCAGGCGCCACCCGGTAACGATAAGGAATAACCATGAGAAAGGGTCTGATTCGCAGCGTCAAGCGGGCTGCACTTGCGTTGCTGTCGGCTGTGGCATCAATCCTTTCGTCGCAGTTCACTTGGTTGATTCTCTTCGCACTGAGCGGCGCAGCTGGAGTATCGGGCGGGATCTACATGCTGTATGGCGATGGCTGGTCGCTTATTGCTGCTGGCGCATTCTCCATGCTGTTTTCGACCGTCATCTTCCGGGGCATAGCGAATGGCTAACGTATTTTCGGCGTTGCGCAACGCGGCCCAGCAGAAAAGCTACATTGCGCCGGTCGATAACCGAGGCGGGTGGTGGCCGTGGATTCGCGAGCCCTCCGCCGGCGCATGGCAGAAGGGCGAAGAGTGGTGCGCCGATACCGTTGCGGCATATCACGCGGTATATGCCTGTATCACATTGATCTCGGCAGACATTGGAAAAATGCCCTTCCTCACCGTGCGCGAGGATAAGAATGGCATTTGGAATCAATTCAGCGACACAAAATACTCTGTACTCCGCAAGCCGAACCGCTACCAGAACCACATCCAGTTCAAAGAGTGGTGGATCACCTCGAAGCTGTTCAGGGGTAACACATACGGCTTGAAAGAGCGCGCATCAAACGGTGTGGTCAAAGCCATCTACGTGCTTGACCCTACGCGCGTTCAGGTGCTCGTCTCCAGCGATGGCTCTGTCTACTACCAGCTCGGTCAGGACGAACTAAACGGGCAGGAGCAGACCAGCGTCACGGTTCCTGCTAGCGAGATCATCCACGACCGCATGAACTGCCTGTTTCACCCGCTGGTTGGCGTGAGCCCCCTGTACGCTTCAGGCCTTGCTGCAAGTCAAGGTATGAAGATCCAGAATGACTCAGACAAATTCTTCGCCAACGGCGCAAATCCTGGCGGCGTACTTACTGCTCCTGGGGGCATCAGTGATGACACTGCCAAGCGCCTGAAGGAGCACTGGGACGCGAACTACACCGGCAGCAACGCCGGCAAGGTTGCCGTGCTGGGTGATGGCCTGAAGTTTGAACCCATGCGAATGACTGCCGTTGATGCCCAGCTTATCGAGCAACTGCGCTGGACGGCAGAGGTGGTTTGTTCAACTTTCCACGTCCCGGCCTACAAGATCGGCGTGGGCACAATGCCGACCTATAACAACATCGACGCGCAGAACAAGGACTACTACAGCCAGTGCCTGCAGTCGCTGATTGAGAGCATGGAGCTCTGCCTTGACGAGGGGTTGGAGTTTGAGCAGGGCGCCGGGGTTGCGCTAGACCTTGATGTCTTGTTCCGAATGGATAGCTCAACCTTGATTAATACGCTGAAAGAGGGGGTCGCTGCGGGTATTACCGCGCCAAACGAAGCCCGAAAGCGACTTAACCAGCCGCCAGTTGCAGGCGGGGAAACGCCATACCTTCAGCAGCAGAACTATAGCTTGGCTGCTCTGGCCCGCCGTGATGCACAGGAAGATCCGTTCAAGCCGCCTAGCTCACCTTCAGTGGAGCCATCTGAAGAGGGTTCAAGCGGCGGCGCTGACGATACCGCTCGTGACGAAGAAATGAAGTCAATGAGGGGCGAGATAAACACATTGAGAGCCATCAACCGATTTGAGAGGGCTTTGGAATGACGGATTTCGACCCGGATGCATTTGCCGAAGCCGTTGGCCGCCGAGTGAAAGAAATCGCGGCGAAAATTGAGTCGCGCATGGCGTCACTGGAACGAGCCCTTGCCGAACGCCCTGATCTCGAAGCCATTGCACAGCAGGCCGCGGCTCTGATCCCCGCGCCGGAACAGGGCAAGGATACCGACTCTGACGTCATCAAACAGATGCTGGCTGATGCTGTTGCAGCCCTTCCTGCGGCCAAAGACGGCAGGGATGGTAAGGACGGCGAGAACGGAAAGGACGGTACCAGCGTCCCACTGGAAGAGGTGGAACGCATGGTAGCCGAGGCGGTTACGCGCGCAATGCAGTCCGTTCGCGAGCCGAAGGACGGGGTTGATGGCAAAGACGGCAAGGACGGCGTAGACGGGCGTGACGCACTGGAGATCGACGTTCTGCCGGCAATCAACGAAGAGCGCAGCTATTGCAAAGGAACTTTCGCTAGCCATAACGGCGGGATCTGGATCGCACGCCGCAAAACGCACGGCATGGACGGCTGGGAGTGCATCGTCAATGGCTGGGCTTCAACGGAGATCATCACGTTCAGTGAGCGTGGTTTCGAGGTTTCTGTTACTGACGCCACGGGTAACAAAACTACCAAACAGCTTGAGCTGCCAGCCATGATCTATCGCGGCGTCTTCACGCCCGGCATGCATCATCCCGGCGACATGGTTACCTTCGGTGGGAGTCTATGGCATTGCAATGAGCCAACCGACAAGAAACCCGGTGAGCCGGGATGCAAAGCTTGGACATTGACTGCTAAGCGCGGGCGTGACGGCAAGGATGGACGCGACGGGATCGACAAAACAGCGCCGGTGAAACTCAGATGAACTACGTCACAACCGAACAGGCCAAGCGTCAGGTCGAAATGGATCATGACGAAGACGACATCCTGATCGCCGGCTACGTTGCTTCGGCATCCAGCGCAGTGAAGGGCTACTTGAAGTCGGCATCGCCTTACGAAGTCGAGCGTGACGAGCACGACAACCCTGTGCTTGATACCAATGGCGACCCCGTATATCTGCTGGACAGCCAAGGCGAGATGATCGTTCGCGCTCAGGTTCAGCAGGCCGTGCTGCTGCTCGTAGGGATGTTCTACAAAGACCGGGACAACGACGACGGCGCGCTGTTTGAGCAAGGGATGCTGCCGAAGCCGGTAACTGCACTGCTGTATCCGCTGCGCGACCCTGCGCTGGCTTGAGGTGACCTATGGGTATCAAGGCAGGCCGGCTGCGTCACCGGGTCGACATTCAGCAGCGCGGTCAACTTCAAGACCCCGATTCGGGCGCCATGGTTGATGGCTGGGTAACGGTGTGGAGCAAAGTGCCCGCAGCTGTCGACCCCCTCAGCGTCAGGGACTTTATCGCCGCGAGCGCCCATCAGTCAGAGATTGTGGCTCGCATTACCCTGCGGCATCGCGCGGGGTTGGTGGCCACCATGCGGATCGTGCACAACGGCCAAATCTACAATCCGGAAGGCTTTCTGCCGGATCCGGACAGCGGGCTGAACTATGTAACCGCTCCCTGCAGCCTTGGGGTTAATGAGGGCTGATGATGTGGCAGGGAATGACGGTCTGCTGCATCGCCAGCGGCCCGTCGCTTCATGCCGCTGATTGCGCGAGGGTCGAGTCCGCAGGTCTGCCGACAATTGCGGTCAACAGCTCGTGGCAGCTCGCGCGGTTCGCCTCGGTGATCTACGCCGCCGACCCGGGGTGGTGGGATAACAATCAGCACCTCATTGATGTGCCGGCAGAGTGCTGGTCCAGCTACCAGGGCGCGGACACAAAGTACGGTATCAATCGCCATCGTGCGCCGAACGCGCCACACAACAGCGGGCTCCGAGCAATTGAGTTTGCCATTGCGCGTGGGGCGTCGAGGATTCTGCTGCTTGGCTACGACTGCTCTGTAAAGCGTGGCACACACTGGCACGGCGACCATCAAGCCACGGCCAACCCGGATGAGCGCCGGTGTCAGCTGTGGCTTCAGCAATTTGCGGCGCTCGACCGCAAGCAAACAGAAATCATCAACTGCAGCAGGGAAACAGCGCTGAGCTGCTTCCCTCGGCAGACTTTGGAGCAAGCACTGTGCTGAAAACCTTTTCCGGTCGCGCCCCATCGCAGAACGAATACGAGCTGCGCAGCTTTATCGCGCTGCTGAATGAGCGCGGTGTAACGCGCTACCTCGAGGTGGGCAGCCGGCATGGCGACACTTTCCACGAAGTGATGACCAGCCTGCCTGCAGGCAGCTATGGCTGCGCGGTCGATCTTCCCGGCGGGCTCTGGGGTAAACGCCGCACAGAGCAGACGCTGCTGGCGGTGGCTGACGATCTGCGCGCCAAAGGCTATGTGATCGACGTGGTGCTGGGTGACAGCACTTCGCAGGGCATCATCGAAAAGATCAGGGGGCTGGGAAGGTTTGATGCGGCGCTGATCGACGGTGACCATACCTACCGCGGCGCCAAGGCGGATTGGCTGAACTATGCACCATTGGCTGACCTGGTCGCATTCCACGACATCGTGGGGCAGGGCATGGCCGAGAAGGTGCACGGCAATCCCGTTGAGGTTCCTCGCCTGTGGGCAGAAATCTCCGCCGAACATGACGGTTGCGTTGAGTTCGTCGACAGTGATTCGAAGATGGGGATCGGCGTATGCACATCACACTGATTGCCAGCCCCGGCGCTCAATATCAAGTCGCCCACCAGTTAGCCCTGGCCGCAGGGTTTGAGGCGCTTGGCTTCGACGTGACCATGACTCACGGCCAGGTATCACGCACGCAGCACGTGGCGTGCTGGGGCTGGCGCATTGGCCAGAAACTGCGCGCTGCTGGCCATGACGTACTGGTTGTAGAGCGTGGTTATCTTGGCGATCGCTTCGCCTGGTCTTCGCTTGCCTGGAACGGACTGAATGGCCGTGGTGAGTTTGCCGCGGCACCGGTAGACGGCGGAGAGCGGTTCCGGGAGCACTTCACCATGCAGCCGTGGAAAGACGGCGGCGAGTATGTGCTTTTGCTGGGGCAGGTGCCTGGCGATGCCAGCCTGCAGGGTCGTGACCTCATGCCTTGGTATGAGCAGACAGCCGAGCGCGCCGCGGCCGCATACGGCCTGCCTGTGCGCTTTCGTCCGCATCCGCAAACCGAACGCAAGGGCATCAAGCAGCAGTTGCGCAATGCGGTCAATTCCCGCTGCACCCTCGAGGAAGACTTGGCCGGTGCTGCTGCTGCAATCACTTTCAATAGCAACTCTGCCGTAGACGCCGTACTCGCAGGCGTGCCAGCCGTGACGATGGACCAGGGCGCCATGGCCTGGGATGTGACAGGCCATAAGGTTGGCGAGCTGCTGAAGCCGGAGCGAGAGCGCTGGGCGGCTGAACTGGCGTGGAAGCAGTGGACGCTGTCTGAGATCGAAAGCGGCGCGGCGCTCAAGGGGCTGGTCGGCTATGAGTGAGTCTGTTTCGGTGAATGTCGATGGCCTGGCCGAGGTGCTTGGCAAGTTCGAGGCCATCGAAACAGACCTCAAGCTGAAGGGCGGTCGCTTCGCTTTGCGCAAGGCTGCTCAGTTGGTGCGCGATCGCGCCCGGCAGAATGCTGCGTCACTGGATGACCCAGAGACGGCCGCGAACATTGAACGGAACATCGTTGAGCGGTGGTCGGGGCGCGCATTCAAACAGCGCGGCGATCTGATGTTTCGCGTGGGGGTTATGGGTGGAGCTGGCGGCAACGCTTCGTCTGCATCCCTCGATGGCCTGCCGGGCAAAGATACTCGCCACTGGCGCTACAAAGAGTTCGGCACCGAGACGGTACCGGCAACGCCGTTCCTGCGCCGAGCCTTGGCCGACAACATCAGTGCGGCTATCAGTGAGTTCGCAACCCAGTACGACAAGAAGATGACCAGAGCCATCAAGGCCGCGAAGAAGAAGGCAGGTATCAAGTGAGCATGTTCGCCCCAATCTTTGCAGTCTGCGCGGCCAGCGCAGGAGTTACTGCCGCGCTTGGCACAGCCCCGGTACGGCTGTTCCCGTTTGGTGAGTCGCCGGAGGGTGTGGGCTTGCCATACGCCGTGTGGCAAACGGTATCTGGCTCCCCTGAAAACTTCATCAACGAAGTTCCAGACATGGACGGCTTCACCCTGCAGGTCGACGTATACGGCAGCACTGCCGATAGCGTTCGCGCTGCAGCTGAAGCCCTGCGCGACGCTATCGAGCCGCACGCCCACATCGTCAGCTGGGGCGGCGAAAGCCGTGAACCGACGACAAGGCGCTACCGCTTCACATTCAGCGTGGACTGGTTCGTCAGTCGCTAAAACGAGCAACCCCAAACAACCCGCCATGTGCGGGTTTTTTATTGCCTGAAAACCCGCAACAGGAGTGACACACATGAGCAAGCTCACCCAGGGCACGCAGATTTTCTTCATCGATCCAGATGACGACTCTGTCGTAGCCGTTCAGTGCGCAACCAGCTTTAACCCGGGCGGCGCGCCGTCTGATCAGATCGAAGACACCTGCTTGGAGTCATTCGACCGGACCTACAAGGCGGGCCTGCGCACGCCAGGCCAAGCAACTATCGGGCTCAATGCTGACCCTGAAAACGCCTCTCACATGCGCATGCACGAACTGAGCGAAACCAATCCGCCGCCCGAGCTCAAGTGGGTGGTTGGTTGGTCCGACGGCACTGCTGTGCCGACTGTCGACAGCGCTGGCGATTTCGTTCTGCCAGAAACTCGCACCTGGTTCACGTATCAGGGCTACATCAGCGACTTCCCGTTTGATTTCCAGCAGAACGCTGTCGTCACCTCCACCGTGACCATTCAGCGCTCTGGCGGCTCCGCTTGGATCAAGAAAGTATGAATCTGACCATTGAGAGTCTGAAAGCAGCGGGCGCCTTCACCGGCGCCCCTGTGGCCAAGGACATTACATGGAAGATCGGTGATGAGGAGTTCACCTCGACCGTGTACGTTCGCAGGGCTGGGTACGAGTCAGTCGTCTCTGATATTGCATCAAAACGCTGTGAGTCTGACCCGCTCGCAGGCCGAATTGCATCAAGCATTTGTGATGCAGAGGGCAGGGAGATCTTTTCACCGGACGATATCACTGGCGAAGCAGATCCGGAGCGCGGGCCATTGAGTCACGGGCTCGTGATGGAGTTGATGCGCGTCATGGGCGAGGTGAACGGCGCGGGAAAGACGAAGAGCTGAGCGAGCTGGATGAGTTCTGGCATGAACTCGTCCTGTGCGGGGTTGGGGGCACGACCATCGCTGAGGCCAAGCAGCGACTCGGCTATCAGGAGGCGCTGCAGTGGATGCGGTATCGCAGGTTGCGCGGCGGCTTTAATCTTGGCTTGCGAGTGGAGCGCGGGTCGGCACTGCTCGCAATGATGTATGCGAATGCGAACAGCAAGCATGGTGGATACTCCATTTTCGACTTTATGCCGAACATGGAAGAGCCTCCGTTGACGTTGGAGCAGGCCCAGGAGGCTTGGAAATAGGGCGGGGCTGATTTGGCACTCCACTGACCCGGTGCTACATTCCTCCCTGTCTATCAGGGAGGAATGGGTGTGCGAAAATTCATGATCGTGGTGTCAATGGCCTCAATGATTGCCGGGTGTGCATCTTCGCGCATGCCGGTTCTCAATCAATATGAGGTCGATTATTTGCCTTGGGCTTCGGCAGAGTCGGTGAATGCCGTTTCGTTTGAGAGGAGCGGTGGGTCGGGAAACCTTGCTATGTGCGTTGCCGCTGTGGTTGGCAACAGTGGCGAGACGCTGACCGACTCCAGCAACAGCTTCTTCGGTGCTTACACGGGGAATTACTACCGTGTCGAAAAGTCGGTGCAGACAGGCGGCGGACAGGTGCTGGAGTATGTGTCGCCTGACAATAATGCCGTGGTTGCTAGCGGATCGGAGCGCTACCAAGCATCCTCTCTCGTCACTCGGTCAGTTCGTTTCAAGTTGAGCGCAAAGCAAGCTGGAAGTCTGAGACAGTACCGTTTTTCTGATCTGGCTCAAGCTCAACTGGATAGTGGAGCCGCGGCCAATACAGGTTATGGGCCAATTGGTTCGTGGGCTGGCGCCAATCCAGATCTCGCCGTCCAGGCACTCGTTCGCGTGACGGACGAGATCGAGAGTTGCCTTTCTGCGCCGTAGCGCCGCAGATTTTATCAAAACCCGCTGAGGCGGGTTTTTTTACGTCAGGAGAAAAGTATGG
Source organism: Halopseudomonas sp. (assembly GCF_038130085.1). Lineage (NCBI taxonomy): Bacteria > Pseudomonadati > Pseudomonadota > Gammaproteobacteria > Pseudomonadales > Pseudomonadaceae > Halopseudomonas > Halopseudomonas sp. The sequence continues at coordinate 112,940 of NZ_JAYPMU010000003.1, forward strand.
CCAGTAAAAGCCTGGGTACTTTGACGCTCGACCTTATTGCCAAGACAGGCGGCTTTACCGGCCCAATGGACAAGGCCGCTCGCCAGACCAAGAAGAACACAGAGCAGATGGCAAAGGCCGGCAAGGCGGTGGGTATCGGTATTGCTGCTGGCGCTACTGCCGCAGCCGCTGGCCTATTGCTGATGATACAGCGTGAGCGCGAGCTGATTGATCAGCAGGCCAAAACGGCGCAGCAGCTCGATACCACCTACGAGAGCATGGCGAACCTGCGCCGCGCCGGCGAACTTGGCGGTGTCGGTTTTGAGAAGATCGAAACGGCTGGCCGTACGCTCAACACCAACATTGGCAAGGCTATTCAGGGTGTTGATGCTCAAGCAAAGGCGTTCGACCGGCTTGGAGTTAGCGCCCAAGAGATTTACGACCTCCCGCTGGACGAGCGCATTGCGGTTATCAATCAGGCTCTGATCGACAACGTGCAAGCGTCCGAGCGTGGCGCAGTGGCTGCTGATATTTTCGGTTCCCGCAACGCCGCCGCGATGCAGCAGCTAGACCCAGGCACCATCGCAGAAGCCGCAAGGCAGGTTGAGATTTTCGGGCTGAATCTCTCCGATGTAGATGCCGCCAAGGTTGAGATGGCGAACGACGCCATGAGCACTATGGGGTTGCTGACTGATGGCGTTGGTAAGCAGCTTACCGTCAAGCTGGCGCCAATCCTCAAGGCTATTGGTGACGAGTTCCTGCGTAGCGCTGAAGAGGCAGGCGGGCTCGGGCAAGTAGTCGATGACGTTGTGGATTCAGCAGTGCCAGCCATTGGCTTTGTGATAAGTGCTGCCGACGGTGTATCGCGCGGATTCAGCATTGCCGCCGATACGATTGTTGGCACCTTCGCGACTGCTGAGTTCTGGGTCAACACCATTGGTGCTGAGATCATGGACATCATCGATAGTATTCCCGGCATTGATCTGTCGGTGAATGTGGAGTCGATGAGGGCATCTGCCAGGGTGGCGAAAGGCGTTGCTGCCGAGGCGATGGCCAGCATCCAACAGTCGTTGCTTGAGCCGCTGGCGGGCGAGAAGTTCGAGCGGTTTATCCAGAACGCCATGGAGGCTGGCGACGAAGCGGCGAAAGCGGTAGTCCAAGGGCGCGAGCTTGCTCATTCAACCGGCGGTGTTTTCGATGACATTGCTGATGATAGTGAAGAGGCGGCGAAGGCTGCCGCAAAGGCTGCAGAGTCAATATTGTCTGACCTCAGTGCTCTGGAGCGGGCGGCAATTACGTGGGGCATGGGCGCCGACGAGATAAAGGTTTACGACCTTCAGGTGAAGGGGGCGACGGAGTCGCAGATTGACTACGCTCGGTCTTTGATCGGGCTTGTCTCTGGGTTTGAGCGAGCAGAAGAGCAGCAGAAGGAATACCTTGCGCTAGTTAAAGAGCTGCGCACTGATGAAGAGCGGCTTACGGACACATTCCACGATCGAATAGCTGTTCTAGATGCCATGTCTGATGCGTATCGCATCAGCAGCGACGAGTATCAGAAGATGGTTTCGAGGATAGCTGATCAAGCTTTTCCAGATGCGCCATCATTCTCGGGGCTGGCGCCAGAAGTTGGCGGCGCCTTTGGCGAGCTCAGCAAGATTAATGACGCAGAAAAAGAGCTGGAGAAATGGTATCAAGCGCAGCTGGATATGCTCGACCAGTACCGCTCTGATCGATCCGATCTGACAGCCCAGTGGGATGAGCAGGAGCTGGCGCTGAAGCAAGAGCACGAAGACCGGCTTGCGCAAATCGAGCAAGCGCGTCAACTGGCGTCTTTGTCTGCCACAGAGAGCATCTTTGGCGATCTGTCTGAAATGGCCAAGGTATACGCCGGCGAGCAGTCTTCCCTATACCGAGCGATGTTTGCGGTGCAAAAGGCCGCAGCAATTGCGCAGTCGTTGGTTTCCATTCAGACAGGCATTGCGATGGCTGCAGCTAATCCGTTCCCCGCCAACCTTGCCGCCATGGCCTCCGTTGCCGCTGCTACGGCGAGCATAGTTGGCAACATCAGCGCAATTGGCATGGCCCACGACGGCATCGACAGCGTGCCCCAGACCGGCACCTGGCTGCTGGAAAAGGGCGAGCGCGTCACCACCGCCGAGACCAGCGCCAAGCTGGACCGGGTGCTTGAAGACATTCGCAGCGATCGCGCTGGCGGTGGCCGGAGTGGAGGCGACAGCTACTCGATCAGCCTGCCGGGCATTCGTGATGCACGGGAAGCCCGCAAGGCAGGGGCCAGCGTTCGCCGAGCTGTTGCTCAAGGTGCTGCACAATCGCGGAGATACATTTGATGGGTGCGTTCCTTGAAGAGCGGTTGGACGTGTGCATGCGCATCGGTGCAGAGGCGTCCGACAGCTACATGCTGCAGCCCAGCATCACCCAGGGCGGCGCGCGGTATGTGTGGCTGATCAACGGCAAGCCGTACCGTGAGTTTGATGTCGGGTACATCAAGCGCAACAGCGAGCTGGCTGACTCCGTGGCTAGCCTGTATCACCGCTCCTACGGTGGTTTTGCTGGGTTCCGGGTCAAGAGCTGGGACGACTTCACCACCGCGCTGGATGGCCGCAGCGCCTACAGTGCGACTGACTGCACGCTGGATGTTGTGAGCGATGGCGTGTATCAGCTGGTGAAGGAGTACGGGCGAGACAAGCCCGCGCTGCCGGATATCGGTCGCCCACGCCGCACGCTGTTTAAGCCGGTGGATGGCGAGGTCGCTGTCTCGGTTGCTGGCCAGCAGCTGCCGGAAAGTCAGTGGTCAGTCGATGCGACAACCGGCCGGGTAGCGCTTGCGGCGCTTAAGTCGCGCGCTATCACTGCGATTACACAGGCTGCGCAGGCGGTGCTGACCGTCGGAACCAATACCTTCGTGGTCGGCGAGTCGGTCGCCATCAGCGCCGTGGTCGGCATGACGCAGATTAACAACCTTCGCGCCCTGGTAACCGCCAAGCCAAGCAGTACCACCATCACCGTGGCTATCGACTCGACTGCGTTCTCGACGTACGTCAGCGGCGGCACTGTGCAAACGTGGCCGCTGGATGGCGAGGTTGTCTCGGGTGGCTGTGAGTTCGATATCCCTTGTGCGTTCGATTCAACCTTCGACGTTACAGCGCTGGACCCGCGTCACCGTGAAGTCTCAGGCCTGCGCCTGATCGAGTTGCTCGACCCCTGATAAGGCACCCCAATGAAATCACACGTCGCCGATTACCGGACGCGGGTTTACTGCGCCCGGATTGAGCCCGTGGGCAGCCAGCCGATTGTCAGGCTGACCAGCTACCCCACGGCGCTGAAGATGAGTAACGACGCGGTCTACCACTCCACCAGCGGGTATGAGTTCTCCGGGCTGAGCGCCACAGCGGATATGTCTGGAAGCGGTGTTGACCTGGACGGCATTCTGCAGGCCGGCGGAATCTCGCTGGATGACCTGCAGGTGGGCGCGTACGACAACGCCCGGGTCTACATCTTTGCCACCAGCTGGGCCGCACCGGTTGAGGATGAAGAGCCGCTTTCGCTGCTGTTCTTCGGCAAGGTCGACATTACCGACCACAAGTACCGTGTGCAGTTGATGAGCGCGATTGATGTGCTGAGCCAGAAAGTGGGGCGCAACTATTCGCCATCCTGCCCCTGGACGCTGTTCGATCAGCATTTGGGCGGCAACCTGATCGCCACCAGCCGCAGCCGCTGCACAGGGCCGCGCGCTAATCCGGACGGCCCGCAGATGGCGGACTACCTGGTCACCGGTACGCTCACGGCGGTAACCGATCAGTACCAGTTCAGCGACAGCACCAGGCTGGAGGCGGACGACTGGTTCGGCTATGGCGAGATCCAGTTCACCACCGGCGCCAACGCAGGCTTGAAGCCGTTCCAGATCAAGGTTTTCGCCAGCGGTGCATTCACTCTGCATGAAGCGCTGCCGTACCCGCCGCAGGTTGGCGATGCGTACCAAGCCATTCCTGGTTGCCGCAAGCGGCTGCAAGACTGCCGCGACAAGTTCGGCAACGCCATCAACTTCGGCGGGCAACCCCACGTGCCCAGCAAGACGGTATACAGCCAGCGAGGGCGCGGAGCATGACTCCAGACGACATCATTGCTGCCGCGCTGGAGTGCATGGACACACCTTTTCTACATCAGGGGCGTCAGCCTGGTCGCGGCATGGACTGCGCCGGCCTGCTGGTTCACTGCTTCAAGCGCTTGGGGTTGGAGTACCGGGACGAATATGGCTACCCACGGCAGCCGTACGACGGCCAGCTGCAGAAGATCCTCAACGCGCAGCCATCGCTACAGCCAATCCCTATTGCGGAAGCAGGGGCAGGGGACTGGCTGATCATGCGAATGTCTCGTGACCCGCAGCACATCGCCCTGCACGCGGGCTTCGAGCGTGGCAGGGCTTTCATCATTCACGCCACATCAGAGTCGGGCAAGGTGGTTCGCCACCGCCTGGACGCACTGCATCGCGCCCGGGTGACCGGGGCTTATCGGATGGTTAAAGCATGAGCACTGAAAGCGCTGTTGGGGCGGTAGTCGGCGGTGCCATTGGATTTGTGGTATCCGGCTTCAACCCGGCTGGCGCGCTGTACGGCGCAGCCCTTGGTGCTGGCGTTGGTGCTGTCCTTGGCGGTGGGCCAAAAATCGAAGGCCCGCGCCTCTCCGACCTCAGCATCCAGACCAGCACCTACGGTGCCGACATTCCGCGTGTCTACGGCACCATCGTGGTCAGCGGAAACGTGCTCTGGCTGGAGAACAACAAGCTCCGTGAACGCAAGAGTGACGGCGGTGGCAAGGGTGGTGGTGCTAGTGCTGCGGACGAATACACCTACTACGCGACCTTTCATCTCGGGTTGGCAGATTGCCCGGACATTCCGATTCAGGGCATCCGCCGGATCTGGTGTTCGGACAAGCTGCTGTATGACGGTAGCGCGTCTGACACAAGCACCATCATCGCAAGCGATGTCTTTCGCACCAAAAAATTCACCTTCTACAAGGGCACCGACGACCAGCAGCCCAGCGCCCGGTATCAGGCGGACGTTGGCGTTGATAACGCCACGGCCCATCGCGGCATGTCCTACATCGAGTACCGCAATCTGGAGCTGACCGACTTCGGCAATACCTTGGAAGGCGCTCAGTTCCGCGTCGAGTTGGTGGTGCCGGAGGTCAAGGAAGCGCCGGTGTATATGCATGACCGTCCCTTCGTCGGCATACCGGTGTATTCCGACGAGGCCACGCTGCAGACTGCAGAGTATTACACCAAGTTTTTCGAGGACGACGGGGAAACCGAGTGGTTCGTGGGTACCGTGACCTTTCGGACCTACGCCCATAGTGGCGCGCTGATCCGCGAGGAAAGGCGCAGCGCCCGGGTTGAGCGGGCAGGGCTAAACACGCTGTCCTCGCATGAGGTGTTGTTTTTGCGCGGCGTGAAGTATGGCGTCTTTGTCGTAAACCCGTTCAAAAAAGCGGGCGGCGCGCTGGACGCGCAACTTCCGACCTCGTTCACTATGTCGGCAGTCAACACCGGGGCTTGGGTGCTGCGTCTGTCTGACGGCTACACCATGTTCCCGAATCTAAATGGGGACTTCGCCGTTATAAGCCCGACAGGGGTAGTAACCTACTCCAGCCTTGCCTACCAAACCGACGGCATGTATCTGGCGGAGAGTGACGACGGCAGGGTCTTCTGGGCAAACAATTTCATCGGTTTCAATAATATCTATTTCGGTGAAATCGACCGGGACGGCACCGTTCTCTGGGCTCAGTATATGGGTACGATGCCCGCCGGATGGGGGCGCCGGAGCTTCGCAATATCCGAAGGTCGGGTTTTGATGCATCAGATCGATACTCTGCGTCTTTACGATATTGGTGATGCATCAATTACCCTAAACGCTTCCATCAGCCTGACAGGCGGTTCGTCTGTTTATGACTACGCGCCGGGCTTCGGCGTAACCGCCTCTGGCAGGGTCTACCAGATGACCGACCGCGGTGGCGCGGGCTATGAGGATCTGGATGAGGTGGTCGTTCGCGAAGTCGAGCGTTCAGCGCTGCTGACAGCGGATGATGTTGATGTTTCCCTGCTCACCGGTCAGACCCGTGGCTATCGAATCAGCGGTGGCTCGATCCGCTCAGCATTGGAGCCGCTGGCCACCGCTCACCAGTTCGCAATCGTTCAAGATGGTTACAAGCTCAAGGTCGTGCCGCGCGGGCAGGGCAGTGTGCTGACTATTCCGTATGAGGATATGGGGGCAACCAACGGCGATCAGCCAAAGGATGTGTTCAAGCGTTCCCGCGAGATGGATAGCCAACTGCCGGCCAAGATCACGGTCAAGTACCTGGACGCCGCGCGGGAGTACGACATCGGCGAGCAGTCGTCGACCCGCATTAACACCGAGGCGGTCAACGAGGAAGAAGTCGAGCTGGCGATGGTTCTCACTGCCGACGAAGGCGCAGGCATCGCCGAGGTACTGCGTGGCCGTGCGTGGCTGGATCGCGATAGCTACGAAGAAAGCCTGCCGCCGACATACCTGGCCCTGCAGCCGGGTGATGTGTTCACCCAGCAGACGCCGGATGCTGACTACGAGATCTACATCAATGAGATTGAGTACACGCAGGACGGCCGGGTGGAGATCAAGGGCACGCCCAATGCTGCGTCGGTGTTCACCCCGAACGCATCCGGCGGTGAAGGCACGCTGCCGGACGGCACCATCGGCGTGGCAGGCCCGACGGTGTTTGTGCCTCTGGACATTCCCGTGGTCGACGAGACGTACCAGAACCAGCTCGGCTTCGTCGGCGTGATGACGGGCTACACCGATGGCTGGCCGGGTGGTGTGCTGTACCGCTCTGGCGATAACGGCCAGACGTGGCTTGATATCGAGGCATGGAATACCAAGTGCACCATCGGCTCGGCACCGGATGTGTTGGGTGCGCACGACGGGTATCTGATCGATCAGTCGGAACTGCCGGTTCTGGTTATCAGTGGCGAACTGGAAAGCATCACTCGCGACCAGATGCTGACTGGCGCGAACTTCGCGGCTTATGGCAAGGATGGGCGCTGGGAGATTCTGCGGTTCCAGAAAGCAGTGCTGCAGGCAGACGGTAGCTACACGTTGTCGCACTTCGTGCGCGGTGACCGCGGCACCGAGTGGGCGACCGGCCTGCATGAGGTGGGCGACTACTTCATTCTTCTGACCGACCCTGACAACGTGTTCATCAGCATGGCATCCGAGTCGCTGACGTTGGAACGGATCTATCGCGGCATCACCAATCGAGCGGCGCTCGATACCGGCGACAACGTGAGTTTCGCGTACCAGGGCGTCAATCTGGAGCCGCTCAGTCCTGTGCATGCCCGCGCAACGCGAGATGGCAGCGGCGATCTGACGGCGACATTTGTACGCCGCAGCAGGCTGTCCAGCAGCTGGTGGTCAACAGGCGTTGTCGCTCCGGTCGGGGAAAACGCAGAGTCCTACTCAATCGACGTCATGAACGGCTCGACGGTCGTCAACACGCTAAGCAGCAGCGCGGCCGGGTTCAGCTATTCCGCCGCCGACCAGACAACTGATTTTGGCTCCCCTCAATCATCCATCACGTTCCGCATCTACCAACTCAGTGAGGTGGTAGGGCGTGGTTATGTTCGCGAGGTAACACTGTGACAACACCCAATATTGGGCTCACCGAACTGGCAAACGGGCAGGCCAACTTCCTGAATGCCAACGAGACGTTTGCGATCATTGACGCTTTGCTGCAGACGCCGGTCATCAGCAAGACGCTGACCGCTGCACCAGGCAGCCCCGCGAACGGGGCCCTGTACATCATGGCGTCAGCGTGGGCAGGAGTAACCGGCGCTGCTGCGGGCAAGCTCGCGCTGTATCGCACCGGCAGCGGCTGGATCGTAATAACCCCCAAGGAGGGCTGGAAGTTCGAGTGCGCTGCAGACGAGATCACATACCGATATGACGGTGCGGACTGGCTGGAGTGGTCGGCAGGCGGTGCTGGAGGGTGGGACGATCTGATCGAGCCGGCCATTAGTTCCGGTGCGTTGGATATCGACCTGGCCGATCCGGCAGGCTTCGTTGTCGATCTCGATCAGGACGTGACAACTCTCACATTCAGCAATGTGCCGAGCGGGAAGGTCGTGACCTTCACTATCACTTTTGTGCAGGACGGTACCGGCGGGTGGGAGGTTACCTGGCCTGCTGCTGTTCAGGGATCTCCGGACCAGCCAGAGCCATCCGCCGGTAATGTAAGCGTGATGTCGTTCATTACTTGGGATGGGGGCACAACCATCTACCAAGCTCAAACTCCGGTGGCCTGACATGCGTAGCGGGAAATTTGGGTTTTTGGGTTCGTTTAGCAGCTCGAGACTCTGGACGCCTGAAAGTCTTTCTGCCCAGGCGCAATTCTGGGTCGGAAGATCGAGCGGTGTAACGGTTGTTTCTGGGGCGCTTTCCGAGTGGCAGGATATGTCCGTTAATGGCTGGCATGCGGCGCAGGCTTTGGCATCAAATCGACCTGTTATCGCTGCATCTCCTTGGCACGTAGACCTTGATGCAAACGACTATCTCACTGTTAACGCGGCGGCGAACAATCTTTATCGTAGCGTCCAGAGCGCATGGATGATGGCTGTTTTTCGTCGAGACGATGATGGTACCAACCTCGAGCGACCGATTGCTGTTTGGTCAAACAGTGCGGCCTCTTATAGAGTCGGCCTCGCCATGAATAACCTCAGTGGTAGTAATGTTGTCTACTGGGGAGGCCGTCGCCTTGATAGTGATGGGTACGATGGAGTTACTTATCCGACACCGTACGGAGAGTTCCATGTGGCTGTTGGCTATATTAACTATGCAACACGAACGATCGAGCTTTGGATTGACGGCACTCTGGTGGCCTCAAAAACAGGAGCGTTCTCAGGGGGAGGGAGCACCAGTAATACGGCGTCGTCGGTTGTTCGCATAGGATCAAACCTAGTAACCCCGCCAACACAGTTTTACGACAGCTCTGTTCGCGAGATTCTTGCTGGAGTATCGCTTCCAACGGCTGCAGAAAGGCAAGAGTTAGAGGGTTGGGTGGCGTGGGATCTTCATAGAGACGGATATACGGCAGTGGTAGAAAATCTCCCGGTCGGCCACCCATACAAAGACGCGCCGCCTATGGCCTAGCTTGGTCAGCGCTGCGTATAGGAGACGGTGCCGACCGGAAATAGACTTCAAGCCATTGGAAAGATGCTGCCGCAAGCAATACGGATGCGGAAAGGCTTACTGGTAGTATCACCTCCCACGTAGCTCCGCCATCACGCAGCAGCTTTGTTATCGGGTAATGCCAAAGGTAAACGCCGTATGACAGCTTCCCGAGGTAAACAAGCTGCGGGTGCGATAGCCATGCGGGCGGAGTTCCGAGAATTGCAACGGCCGCTGCAATCTCAACGATGAAGAACCCCCAGCCTTGTACCCATGGCTCGCCCCAACCATAGGTGGCGGTCGCCGCCCCGATTACGAGCAGGCCTGGCCACGCTGGGAAGCGTTGCTGAATGGTGATGCCGGCGAGCAGACATCCAAGAATGAGTCCCGAAAGTCGGGTATCAAACCGTGAGTATGCTTCGTGCCATCCGGGCCATCCCCAGCGCCAAGCCGTTGCGACGATATAGGCAATCAACAGCGCTTTGATGGACGGCCGGAACCTCAGAAAGACGAGAGGCCAGAGCAAGTAGAAGTGCTCCTCGACGGCGAGGCTCCAAGTGTGGCGTAGGTAGTCTGGTTCGTTCCAGAAAGCGACCGCATAGTCTGAGAGGTAGGTGAACGCTATCGCAGCGTCGCGGAAGTGCGGGAGGCCAGGTCGGATTATTGGGAAAATAGTGATGTATGCGATGAGCATCAGCGCAAGTGGCGGTATCAGCCTGCGGGCTCTGCGAATATAGAACTGCTTTAGGTCCGAGTTCTCTCTGAGGACATTGGTTATCAGGTACCCAGAGAGCACAAAGAACAGATCGACGCCGACGTAGCCACCAAGGAAGCCAGGCGCGCGCGCGTGGAAAGCGACGACCGCCAAAACTGCAAGTGCTCTCAATCCATCGAGGTGGGGTTGGTATGTCATCTGGCCTCCTTGCTGATGATGGTAGCACCAAGCTCGGCACTGAGGTCAGCAAAGTGCCGGTACTGCAAAACCCGGCTATGCGTCAGCCCACATCCTTGTAGAGCCAGAGCAGCATGCCGATCTCGGCCGCTGCTGTCGCCGGTGAACTCCGGCAAACGATAACCCCATCACAACAGGCCGCCCAATGAGGCGGCTTTTTTGTGTCTGCCCTTCAGGAGCAACGCATGCAAGCGAGAACGCTATTCATCAGCGCCGGGCATTCCGACGCTGACCCTGGCGCCGTGGGTAACGGCCATACCGAGGCCGATATTGTTCTGGAGTTTCGGGATGCGCTGGCGGATGCGCTGGAGGCGCGCGGCGTTGTGTTCGGCAGAGACGGCCAGCAGCGCCAGAACCTGCCGCTGTCGAGAGCATGGAAGCTGGCGGCAGATCATGACATTGCTCTGGAGTTCCACTGCAACGCCTTTCGCAAACCCACGGCCACCGGGGTGGAGACTCTGAGCTGGCCGGGTGATATGGAGCTGGGGCTGCGCCTGTGCAAAGCCATCAGCACCACGCTGGGCATCAACAATCGCGGCGCCAAGGGTGAAGCCAGCGGCCAGCACAGCCGCCTCGCGTTCGTCAGTCGGGGCGGTGGCATCATCGTCGAGCTGTTCTTCATCAGCAATCCTGATGACTTGGCTGCATATCAGCGCTGGAAGCTGCAGCTGGCCGAGGTGCTTGCGGACTTACTGGCAGAGGAGGTGCGGCATGATCGATAAAGTCAGGGTAACCGCTTATGCGGTTGTGGCCGCAATCGCGCTGGCGACCGGATGGCAGATCCATGCCTGGAAGGTCGCCTATGACCTTGAGCGGGACCGCGTCGCACAGGAAGCCGCAGCCGAGCTGGTGCGCGAGATATCCGGAAGGACGCTGGAGCAGATAGCCGGCATCCGCATTGAGAACAAAACCATCTATCAGCAAGGCCGCACGGAGGTGCTGCGTGAAACTATTTATCGTGACTGCGTGCTGCCTGATTCTGGTCGCCTGCTCCTGGAGTCAGCCCGCAAGAATTGACGCCGGGCTGCTGCAAGAGTGCCCGCCGTTTCCTGCAGTACCAGAGACGGTCGACATGGGTGAGCTGCTGCTGATGGATATTGAGCTGGCAGGTATGTACCGCGAGTGCGCTGCCGGCAAGGCTGGCTTGATTGAAGCGCTTAGTCAGTGATCCGCAAGCGTCAGACGAGGGGCTAATATCTGCCGTGGTGCAATTTTGGGGGAATATTCCCCCAAATAATCCCCTCAGCATCCTATAGGGCTCTTTGGGATGATCAGTAAAATCAGGAAGTTGGCGGGCTGGCAGTCCGTTAAATACGGGCTGAAAACGGATTCGAAATCCGTCCCAGAGGATGGGGCATGGCGTCGCATTCCGGGGTAAATCTTCCCCAAAACAGAACGCAAGTCTTTGATTTTAAAGGAGTGAGTTAGCGCGCAAACCGCTGTTTATTTTTACAGTCGATTTGCGCCTAACCTGATGATTCAAAAGGGGAATTGGCGTTCTCTTGTGCGTCTCAGGCCTTGATGCCGTACAGAGTGATCATGGCTTACAGGCTCCTGATGAAGTCGCGGATGCGTTCGGCAGCTTCAATGCACTCGTCCAGCGGGGCGACCAGCGCCATGCGGACCCGTCCGGCGCCGGGATTATAACCATCAATTTCCCGAGACAGGTAACGTCCGGGCACCACGGCGACATTCTGCTCGGCCAGCAGGCGAGTGGTGAAGGTCTCATCGTCGATCGGTGTCTGTGGCCACAGATAGAAACCGGCGTCCGGGCGTTCGACCTGCATGACCTCGCCAAGAATGGCGAGAACGGCGTCGAACTTGGCCTGATATTGGGCGCGATTGTCGGCCACATGGGCCTCGTCATTCCAGGCCGCGATGCTGGCGATCTGGCTGTGGATCGGCATGGCGCAGCCGTGGTAGGTGCGGTAGGTCAGGTACGGCTTGAGCAGGCTGGCGTCACCGGCGACGAAGCCGGAGCGCAGTCCGGGAAGGTTGGAGCGCTTGGACAGGCTGTGGAACACCACACAGCGGGCGTAGTCGTCGCGACCCATGGCGGCGCAGGCTTGCAGCAGGCCAACGGGAGCGGGGCCCTGCGGCGAATAGATTTCGCTGTAGCACTCGTCGGAGGCGATGACGAAGTCGTACTGGTCTGCCAGCTTGATCAACTGCTGCAGGGTCTCCAGCGGAATCACGGCGCCGGTCGGGTTGCCCGGTGTGCAGATAAACAGCAGCTGGCAGCGCTGCCAGATCTCGGTCGGTACGGCGCTGAAATCCGGGATAAAGCCATTAGTGCCGTCGCAGGCCAGGTAGTGCGGCTCGACGCCAGCCAGAAACGCTGCCCCTTCATAGATCTGATAGAACGGGTTGGGGCTGACCACCAGACCCTGCGGGTCGCGGGCGATCAGCGCCTGGGTAAAGGAAAACAGCGCTTCGCGGGTGCCGTTGACCGGAATGATGTTGCTGTTGATATCCAGGCTGCCGGCGGTCAGCGCAAAGCGCTTGGTCAGCCAGTTGGCGATGCTCTGGCGCAGCTCTGGTTTGCCTTGGGTAGTCGGGTAGACCGCTGCCTGATTGAGGTTGTCGGTCAATGCCTGCAGTACGAACGGCGGAGACGGATGCTTGGGCTCGCCGATCGACAGCGAGATCGGGCGCAGCGCCGGGTTTGGAGTGACGTCGGCGATCAGGGCGCGCAGCTTCTCAAAGGGGTAGGGCTGCAGGCGCTGCAGGTCGTGGTTCATTCTGTATCCTCAGGGGCCGATGGCGATGGGGCTGCTGTACTCCTGGCCGGTCGGCTGGGTACTGCTGAGTGTGTCGATAATGGTCTGCTGCAGGCGCTCGCACAGCTGCGGGTCTGACAGCGCCTGGTTTTCGGCGTCAGTGATGACGAAGACGTCGTCCACGCGCTCGCCGAGGGTAACGATCTTGGCGTTCTGCACACTGATGTCGAAGTCCAGGAAGATGCGGCCCATGCGGGCCAGCAGGCCGGGGCGGTCGGGTGCGCTCAGTTCAAGAATGGTATGCAGGCCGTTCGGGTCGTTGAAAATGGTGACCTCGGGGGCGAAGGCAAAGTGCTTGAGCTGACGCGGCACCCGGCGCTGGATGATGCTCGGATACGCGTCCGGGTCGGACAGAGCGTCGACCAGCCCCTGCTTGATCTGGCGGATGCGCTCCGGGTTTTCGCCAATGGATCCGCCATCCGAATCGAGCACGATATAGGTGTCGAGGCTGAACTGGCTGGTCGAGGTGATGATGCGCGCATCCTGAATGCTCAGGTTGAGCTGGTCCATTGCCGATACCGTCGCTGCGAACAGGTCGTTCTGCTCCGGGGTATAGATGAAGATCTGGGTGGCGCCTTCAAACTCGCGCTGGGCGGTTTCCTTGATCAGTACCAGTGGGCCCAGACGATCGCTGTGCTGGACGATGGCCTCGGTATGCCAGGCCACATCGCTGGCGGTATGGCGCAGGAAGTAGTCGTCGCCCAGCTCTGCCCAGAGCGCTTCGGCGTCTTCTTCCTCGATGCCGTTGCGTACCAGAATGTCCAGCGCCGCCTGCTGGGTCTGATGGATGTGTTCTTCGCGATCCGGCGGATTGTCCAAGCCACGGCGCAGCGCGCGTTTGGTCTCGGTGTACAGCTGGCGCAGCAGGGAGGCGCGCCAGGAGTTCCACAGCGTCGGGTTGGTTGCGTTGATGTCGGCAATGGTCAGCACGTAGAGATAATCGAGGCGTACCTGATTGCCGACCTTGGTGGCGAAGTCGTGGATCTCGAGCGGGTCGGAGATGTCCTTGCGCTGCGCCGTGGTCGACATCAGCAGGTGGTTCTCTACCAGCCAGCTGACCAGATGGGTGTCCCACGCAGGCAGGTGATGGCGGGTGCAGAACAGTTCGGCGTCGACCGCACCAAGTTCCGAGTGATCGCCGCCGCGGCCCTTGGCGATATCGTGATACAACCCGGCCATGTACAGCAGATCCGGTTTGGGCAGGCGGCAGAAGATGCGCCAGGCCAGCGGGTATTTGTCCTGGTACTCCGGGCGGTTCAGCTTGCGCAGGTGCTTGATCAGGTTCAGCGTGTGGGCATCCACGGTGTAGATGTGGAACAGGTCGTGCTGCATCTGGCCAACGATCTTGCCGAACTCGGGCAAGTAGCGGCCGAGAATGCCGTAGCGGTTCATCCTCCGCAGGTTGCGGTGGATACCTTCCTTGCAGCGGAACAACTCGATGAACAGGCTGGTGTTGCGAATGTCGCTGCGGAACTCGTCATCGATCAGGTGGCGGTGATCACGCAGCAGGCGGATGGTGTCGGCACGCACTCCGCGAATTTCCGGGTGCTGAGCCATCAACAGGAAGATTTCCAGGATGGCGAACGGAGTCCGCTTGAAGACATTGGGGTTGGTGACTTCGATGTAGTGGTTGCGGACCTGGAAGCGACTGTTGAGCGGGCGAATATCCGCCGCCTCGGCATTGCGCAGCAGTATTTCCTCGAAGTGCTGCATCAGCAGGTCGTTCAGCTCCGACAGCGACATCACCACCCGGTAGTACTTCTGCATGAAGCGCTCGACGGCCAGCTTGCTGTCGTTGCCTTCGTAACCGAGCAGTTTGGCCAGGGCGCGCTGATGGTCAAACAGCAGGCGGTCCTCGGCACGCCCGGCCAGGGTGTGCAGGGCAAACCTTACCTTCCATAGGAAGGCGCGGCCCGAGTCGAGGATGCGGTACTCGGGCTCATTCAGAAAGCCCTGCTGAACCAGTTCGCTCAGGTCGTTGGTGCCGAAGTGGCGCAGGGCAACCCAGGCGATAGTCTGGATGTCGCGCAGGCCGCCGGGTGAGCTCTTGACGTTGGGCTCGAGGTTGTACTCGGTATCGTTGAACTTGGCGTGGCGGGCGTGCTGCTCGGCGCGTTTGGCACGGAAGAACTCGGCATCGGTCCACATCTGGCTGGTGTCGATTGCCTGCATCATGTCCTGGCGCAGCGCTTCGTCGCCAGCCAGGGTGCGTGACTCCATCAGGTTGGTAATCACCGTCAGGTCGGCGCGGGCTTCGTGCTGACATTCGTCGATGCTGCGTACGCTCTGGCCGACCTCTAGGCCGATATCCCAGAGCAGCATGAGAAAGGCTTCGATCGACTCGCGAAACGGCTCGGCGTCGCCGCGCAGCAGGATCAGCAGGTCGATGTCCGAATGCGGGTGCAGTTCACCGCGGCCGTAGCCACCGACGGCCAGCAGGGCGATGCCAGGGTCGCCGGCGCAGGGCAGCCGAGCCCAGGCCTGCTGTAGGATCTGGTCGGTGAACCAGGCGCGCTCGTGGATCAACTGATGAATGTCGCGCCCTTCTTCAAAGCGTTGGGCAATGAGTGTGTCAGCCTGGCGAATGGCCTTCTTGAACGCCGCTATCGGGCTGCTCTTGAGGGCCAGCTCTGCCTGGAACTGGCCCGGATCGAAAAGCGCGTCATCCATCATTTCAGTTCCTCGGCAGGTCGGTTTGGCCGGACAGCGAATCAGTCGCCTGTTAGCGGAAGGTTTCGTCGTTGCGCAGGGTCAGTACTTCGTAACCGTCGGCAGTGACCAGGATGGTGTGCTCCCACTGCGCGGACAGCTTGCGATCCTTGGTGATAGCGGTCCAGTTATCGCCCAGCAGACGCGTTTCTGCGCGGCCCTGGTTGATCATTGGTTCGATGGTGAAAGTCATGCCTTCCTGTAGCTCCATGCCGGTACCGGCGCGGCCGTAGTGCAGAATCTGCGGCTCTTCATGGAACACTTTACCGATGCCGTGGCCGCAGTATTCGCGCACCACACTGTAGCGGTTGGCGTGGGCATGTTCCTGAATCACTGCACCAATATCACCAAGGCGGGCGCCGGGGCGTACCACTTCAATACCTTTATACATGCACTCCTGGGTGACGCGGCTGAGGCGCTCGACCCATTCGGGTACTTCGCCAACCATGAACATCTTGCTGGTGTCGCCGTGGTAACCATCCTTGATAACGGTGACGTCGATATTCAGCGCGTCGCCATTCTTTAGCGGCTTGTCGTTCGGGATGCCGTGGCAGACCACGTGGTTGATGGAGGTACAGATGGACTTGGGGAAGGGCATGCGGCCCGGAGCGCCGCCGTAGTTGAGCGGTGCGGGAATGGCTTTCTGGACGTTGACAATATAGTCGTGGCAGATGGTGTTGAGTTCGTCGGTGGTGACGCCCGGTTTGACATGTTCACCGATCATCTCCAGAACTTCGGCCGCCAGGCGGCCAGCAATCCGCATGCCGGCAATGTCTTCAGCGGTCTTGATGGTTACGGTCATGGCTGGACTCTCTCAATTGGGCGCCGGCTGGCGACAGTGGACAAACACGGGATTCTAACAGACCTGTGCGGCGCTGTTGAGCGGGCCGTGTGTCGCCTGTTGCTCGGCGATGCTTTATTCGCATCTGGCGATATGGTATAAAGCGCCCCGCTGAGAAAAGAGTCGTCAGATTCGCTCGGCATTTACCTTAAAACCGCACACGTATCGACACGGTGTCCTGGGTGCCCTTCGGGGTTGGATGCTGGGATGCGTGGAGGCCCAACCCGATTTACTGGAGCTATCATGACTCAAGTTTCTATGCGTGACATGCTGAAGGCCGGTGCGCACTTCGGCCACCAGACCCGTTACTGGAACCCGAAAATGGGCAAGTTCATTTTCGGCGCTCGTAACAAGATTCACATCATCAACCTCGAAAAGACCATGCCGATGTTCCACGAAGCTCTGAGCTTTGTGGAGAAGCTGGCTGCTGGCAAGAACAAGATCCTGTTCGTCGGCACCAAGCGCGCTGCCAGCAAGATCATTGCTGATGAAGCGACTCGCGCCGGTCAGCCGTATGTTGATCACCGTTGGCTCGGCGGCATGCTGACCAACTACAAGACCATTCGTCAGTCCATCAAGCGTCTGCGCGACCTGGAAGTTCAGTCTCAGGACGGTACTTTCGCCAAGCTGACCAAGAAAGAAGCTCTGATGCGCTCCCGTGATCTGGAAAAACTGGATCGCAGCCTGGGCGGTATCAAGGACATGGGTGGCCTGCCTGACGCACTGTTCGTCATCGACGTCGAGCACGAGCGCATTGCTATCACCGAAGCCAACAAGCTGGGTATTCCGGTTATCGGCATCGTTGATACCAACAGCAGTCCGGAAGGTGTTGACTTCGTTATCCCTGGTAACGACGACGCCATCCGTGCCATCAAGCTGTATGCCGCTGCTATGGCTGACGCCGTACTGCGTGGCAAGAGCAACTCTGGCGCTGCTGATGAGTTCGTTGAAGAAGCTGCTCCGGAAGCCTCTGAAGGCTAAGGTGCTTACGGCTGATTTGTTGCCGTAGCAAAAAGGGGGCGATGCCCCCTTTTTGCAATGTGTTTATCGCAAGATGATTCGTTGCTTCCTGCTGATTATCGGAAGCAGGAACTAATCCAGTTATGTGAGGAAGAATCCATGGCAGAAGTTACTGCAGCACTGGTCAAAGAACTGCGCGAGCGCACCGGTCAGGGCATGATGGAGTGCAAGAAGGCACTGGTTGCCGCTGAAGGTGATATCGAAAAAGCAATTGACGACATGCGCGCTTCCGGCGCCATCAAGGCAGCCAAGAAGGCCGGCAACATCGCCGCTGAAGGCTCCATCGCTGTCAAGGTTGCTGCCGACAACAAGTCCGCAGTCATCATCGAAGTTAACTCCCAGACCGACTTCCTGGCTCTGCAGGATGACTTCAAAGCATTCGTTGCTGCCAGCCTGGACAAGGCTGTTGAAGCTGGTTACTCCGACGCTGCTCCGCTGATCGCTGATCAGGAAGCGGCCCGTGAAGCGCTGGTTGCCAAGACTGGTGAGAACGTCAACATCCGTCGCCTGACTCGCGTTGAAGGTGATGTGGTTGGTGCTTACCTGCACGGTCACCGTATCGGTGTTGTTGTTACCCTGAATGGCGGTAACGAAGAGCTGGCTCGTGACATTGCTATGCACGTTGCTGCGAGCAACCCGCAGTTCCTGGATGCCTCTCAGGTTTCTGAGGAAGCGATCGCTAAAGAGAAGGAGATCTTCCTGGCTCTGAACGCAGACAAGATCGCCGGCAAGCCGGAAAACATTGTTGAGAACATGGTCAAGGGCCGCATCAACAAGTTCGTATCCGAAGGCAGCCTGATCGAGCAGCCCTTCGTCAAGGATCCGGACGTCAAGGTTGGTGAGCTGGCCAAGAAGGCCGGTGCTGAAGTTGTTTCCTTCGTGCGTTTTGAAGTGGGTGAGGGCATCGAGCGTGCCGAAACCGACTTTGCTGCCGAAGTTGCCGCTCAGCTGGCTGCCGCCAAGCAGTAATACGCTATAGTGCACGCTGACCGGTGCACCGCCCCTGCTGTTCGGTGGGGGCGACAAGGTTGATCCGAGAGGCTTCCCGCGCAGGCGTGAAGCCTCTTTTTCAAGAAATACTGAACAAGTTTGCGCCCGCGTGGTCTGGGTGAAACTCGTTGAGTATTTCTCCCTTCCAGTCCAGGAGATTCAGACATGGCCCAGGTGCCCAGTAGCCGCCAACCCAAGTACAAGCGCATTCTTCTCAAGCTCAGCGGTGAAGCGCTGATGGGGACCCAGGATTTCGGTATTGATCCCAAGGTGCTGGATCGGATGGCGCTGGAGATTGGCCAGCTGATCGGTATTGGCGTTCAGGTTGGTCTGGTGATTGGTGGTGGTAATTTGTTCCGTGGCTCGGCGCTCAGCGCTGCCGGCATGGATCGTGTTACCGGTGACCACATGGGCATGCTGGCCACAGTTATGAACGCGCTGGCTATGCGTGATTCCCTTGAGCGCTCCAACATCCAGACGCGGGTGATGTCGGCTATTACCATGGAAGGCGTGACCGAGCATTACGATCGTCGCAAGGCAATGCGCTACCTCGCTGGTGGTGACGTGGTAATATTCTCCGCCGGCACGGGCAACCCCTTCTTCACTACTGATACCGCTGCCTGTCTGCGCGGTATCGAGGTCGACGCCGATCTGGTGCTCAAGGCAACCAAGGTGGATGGCGTCTACAACGCTGACCCGATGAAGGACCCGAATGCTGAGCGCTTCGAGAAGCTCAGCTACGACCAGGTGCTGGATCTCAAGCTTGAAGTCATGGACTTGACGGCGATCTGCCTGATCCGTGACCACAATATGCCCCTGCGGGTGTTTAACATGAACAAGCCTGGCGCGCTGCTCAACGCGGTTGTTGGAAGCGCCGAAGGAACACTGATCGAGGGTTGAGTAATGATCAACGAAATCAAGCAAGACGCGCAGGAGCGCATGAAGAAATCCGTCGAAGCGCTGGAACATGCGTTCGCCAAGATTCGTACTGGTCGCGCTCACCCGGCTCTGCTGGATAGCGTCATGGTGTCTTACTACGGCTCTGACACTCCGCTGCGTCAGGTTGCCAACGTTATCGTCGAAGACTCGCGCACTCTGGCACTGAGTGTGTTCGACAAGGGCATGATCCAGGCTGTCGAGAAGGCCATTATGACCTCGGATCTGGGGCTTAATCCGGCTACCTCCGGTACCACCATTCGTGTCCCGATGCCTGCTCTGACAGAAGAAACCCGCAAGGGTTACACCAAGCAGGCTCGCGCAGAAGCAGAAGGCGGTCGCGTTGCAGTGCGCAACATCCGTCGCGATGCGCTGAGCCAGCTGAAGGATCTGCAAAAAGAGAAAGAAATCAGCGAAGACGAAGAACGTCGTGCCGCGGACGATGTCCAGAAGCTGACCGACAAGTTCATCGCTGAGATCGACAAGGCGCTGGAAGTGAAAGAAAAGGACCTGATGGCCATCTGAGGCTGTCAGTGATCCGCCTTCAAATGGATAACAAAAAGCAGGCTGGCAAGCCGTTCGTCGTCCCTCGTCATATTGCCATCATTATGGATGGCAATAACCGTTGGGCTCGCAAACGCCTGATGCCCGGAGTCGCCGGGCACAAGGCCGGTGTTGATGCCGTCAAGGCGATGATCGAGGTCTGCGTCGAGGACGGGGTCGAGGTATTGACCCTGTTCGCGTTTTCCAGTGAAAACTGGCAGCGACCGGCTGACGAGGTTGGCGCGCTGATGGAATTGTTCCTCACAGCGTTGCGCCGAGAAGTGCGCAAGCTTGGAGAGAATGGTGTGCGTTTGCGCATTATCGGTGATCGCAGCCGCTTCTCTCACGAAATTCAGCAGGCGATGGCAGATGCTGAACAGCAGACTGCGCATTGCGATCGCCTGACGCTGGTCGTTGCCGCCAACTACGGTGGCCAGTGGGATATGGCGCAGGCGACCAGAGGGCTTGCCGAAGAGGTGGCTCGTGGCGAACGCGTGCCGGCATCGATCACCGAGCAGGTAATTGAACAGCGTCTCAGCACTGCCGGACTGCCGTTACCGGATCTGTGTATTCGGACCGGTGGCGAAAAGCGTATTAGCAACTTCCTGTTATGGCAGCTGGCCTACGCCGAGCTGTACTTTTCTGATCTTTATTGGCCCGACTTCAAACAGGCCGCCTTGCGAGAGGCGATGCATGATTTTGCGGGTCGTCAACGCCGTTTCGGCAAAACCAGCGAGCAGATTGCAGCGGAGTCCTGATGCTCAAGCAACGGGTAATAACGGGCGTCATTCTGGCGCTGATCGCAGTGTCCGGGTTTGTTGGTTTGCAGGGTGTCTGGTTTGCTGCATTTATCGGTGCAGTGGTGATGCTGGCGGCCTGGGAGTGGATGCGACTGTGTGGCGAAACGCGTCAAGGCGGTCGCATCGTGTATGCCGTCACGCTCGGCCTGTTTATGGTCGGCCTGTACCGCGATGCGCCGGCTATCATCTTTTTTGTTGCCCCGGCCCTGGTCTGGTGGGTCATGGCAACGATGATGATCCTGCGCTACCCCAACGGCAGCGGGCTCTGGCGTGGTAGCTTTCTACGTCAGCTGTTCGGTTTGCTGATTCTGCTGCCGGCCTGGGCCGGGGTGGTCTGGTTGCGGGCGCAGGAGCACGGTCTTTGGATGCTGCTCGGCTTGGCCGTTCTGGTATTCGGCGCTGATATTGGCGCCTATTTCGCAGGCAAGGCGTTCGGCCGCAACAAGCTACTGCCCAATGTAAGTCCGGGCAAGACCCGGGAGGGGCTATTTGGTGGGCTTCTGGTGAGTCTGTCACTGGCACTGGCGGCGATGCTGTACCTGGGCTGGGGGCTGCAGTCTGTTGTTCTGGGACTGGTTGGTTCTGCGCTGGTCGTGTTGATCTCTGTCGTTGGAGATCTGACGGAAAGTCTGTTCAAGCGCGAGGCGGGGCTCAAGGACAGTAGTAATCTGCTGCCTGGTCATGGCGGCGTGCTTGATCGTATCGATAGCCTGACGGCTGCGATTCCGCTTTACGTTGGCGTCTGGTTGTTGCTTGGGAGCCGTTTGGCGTGACCCGACAGCAAGTCACCGTTCTGGGTGCGACCGGTTCCATTGGTGTCAGTACGCTGGATGTCATCGCGCGCCACCCGGAGCGGTACCAGGTATTCGCGCTGACCGGTTACAGTCGCATGAGCGTACTGGCGGCTCAGTGTCGCCAGCATCGTCCGCGCTACGCGGTTGTCGCTGACGAGGTGCAGGCCGATGTGCTGCAGGCAGAGCTGTCTGCCGAGGGCGTCGACACCGAGGTGCTGTTTGGCGAGGCAGCGTTGGCGCAGGTCGCGTCCGACGCGGGTGTTGACGTAGTTATGGCTGCAATCGTGGGAGCAGCAGGGCTGCGTCCTACTCTGGCTGCGGTTGAGGCTGGCAAGCGCGTGCTGCTGGCCAATAAGGAGGCGCTGGTAATGTCCGGCGCCCTGTTCATGTCTGCAGTGCAGGCATCAGGTGCTCAGTTACTACCGATTGACAGTGAGCACAACGCTATCTTCCAGTGCATGCCCGGTCACTTTTCCTCCGGATTGGGTAAGGTTGGCGTGCGCCGTATTCTCCTGACTGCCTCTGGTGGGCCGTTCCGTAATTTCTCCTCTGAACAGTTGTTGCAGGTTACGCCGGCTCAGGCTTGCGCGCATCCGAACTGGTCGATGGGGCAGAAGATCTCGGTTGATTCGGCGAGCATGATGAACAAGGGGCTTGAGTTGATTGAGGCCTGCTGGCTGTTCGATGCGCGACCGGATCAAGTTGAGGTGGTAGTGCATCCGCAGAGCGTGGTCCATTCTCTGGTGGACTATATCGACGGCTCGGTTCTGGCCCAGCTCGGTAATCCTGATATGCGCACGCCGATTGCGCACGCATTGGCCTGGCCGGAGCGCATTGACTCGGGTGTAAGTGCGCTGGATCTTCTGCTTACCGCGCGACTGGACTTTCAGGCGCCCGATCCTGAGCGCTTTCCCTGCCTGCGTCTGGCGCGCGAGGCTGCGGAGGCGGGCGGCACCAGTTGTGCGCTGCTTAATGCTGCCAACGAGGTCGCGGTTGACGCATTTCTGGCCGGACGCGTTGGCTTTGTGGATATCCCTGTTATCATCGAAAACACATTGAGCCGCTTGCCCAGTGAGTCGGTGCGCGATCTCGAGCATATTCTCCACGCTGATCAGAGCGCGCGTGAACACGCCTTGAAGTGGGTTGAGGCAAACGGAAAGTAAGTTTACGGGCGGCTTTGCAGCCCTGTGAGGTTCTGAATGGAACTGCTGTCTACGTTGTTGGCTACCGTGGTTGCGCTCGGTTTGCTGGTCACCATTCACGAATATGGCCACTTCTGGGTGGCACGCCGCTGTGGCATCAAGGTCTTGCGTTTCTCCATCGGCTTCGGCCCCGCTCTGCTGCGTTGGCATGATCGCAAGGGCACTGAATACGCCATTGCCGCCATCCCGCTGGGCGGCTACGTCAAGATGCTCGATGAGCGCGAGGCGCCGGTGGCCGAGCACGAGTTGGATCAGGCATTCAATCGCAAGACTGTGAAGCAACGCATCGCCGTGGTCGCGGCTGGCCCGGCCGCCAACTTCCTGCTCGCCATTCTGGCCTTTTGGCTGGTTGCTGTTGTTGGTATCAGCACTGTTGCGCCGGTGCTCGGCCCGGTTTCCGCCGGTACCCCTGCAGCGCAGGCCGGTCTGCATCAAGGGTTGGAGATCACCGCAGTGGATGGCAATAACGTTCGCAGCTGGCATGACATCAATCTGCAGTTGATTCGTCGCCTGGGTGAAAGTGGCAGCATCGAACTGGTCGCCAAGCCGTTTGCCGGTGGGTCAGAGCAGTCGTATCGGTTGCGTCTGGACAATTGGTTGAAGGGGGAAGAGGCTCCGGATCCGATGGAGGCCCTTGGTCTGACTGGCTGGCAGCCGCAGATTCCGCCACGTATCGGGCAGGTGGCCCCTGACGGGGCGGCGGCCGAGGCAGGTTTGCAGGCGGGCGATCTGATTCTCTCTATCGATGGTGAGGTAGTCACTGACTGGCTCCTCGACGTTGTTCCAAGGATTCAAGCCAGCGCGCAGCAGCAGTTGCAGCTGCAGGTTGAACGCGACGGTCGTGTGGTTGAGGTCAGCTTGACGCCTCGGCCCAAGGCCTCTGGCGATGTGGTTGTCGGATATGTGGGGGCGGGGGGGGAGCCGGTCGAGTTGCCACCGCACATGCAGCGGCAGATCAGTTACAACCCGGTGGTTGCTGTACCGGTAGCGATGCAGAAAACCTGGGAGATGACGGCGCTGACGCTGGATTCGCTTTGGAAAATGCTCACAGGGCTGGTCTCGGCAAAAAACTTGAGTGGTCCGATAACCATTGCTAAAGTGGCGGGCGCCTCTGCCAAGTCGGGGCTAGAGAGTTTTCTCAGTTTTATCGCGTACTTGAGTATCAGTCTGGGGGTTTTGAACCTTCTCCCGATACCAGTTCTGGACGGTGGCCACCTGGTTTACTACGTGGCCGAGTGGATCAGGGGTAAGCCTCTCTCCGAGCGAATTCAGACATGGGGACTGCAGATCGGCTTGAGCCTGATCGTCGGAGTCATGCTGTTTGCCATTTATAACGATATAAGCCGCTTGGGCGGCTGAACAAGTGCACTGCCTGAACACGACCTGCCATTGATGGCAGATAAGAATTCAATCAGCTAGATCAGAACGGATTTCATGAAACGTTACCTATTGCCCGCGCTTTTTTCGATGTTATTGGCGCCGGGGGCTCACGCCGCTGCCTTCCAGATTTCCGATATCCGCGTCAATGGATTGCAGCGGGTTTCCGCTGGCAGCGTTTTCAGCGCCTTGCCGCTGAACATTGGTGATGAAGTGGATGACCCGGAACTGGTTGAGGCGACACGCTCCCTGTTCCGCACCGGTTTCTTCCAGGACATTCAACTTGGTCGTGATGGCGACGTGCTGGTGATCAATCTGGTCGAACGGCCGTCGATTTCCTCTATCGAGCTGGAAGGCAACAAGGCGATCAAGAGCGAAGATCTGCTCAAGGGTCTTAGCGCTGCCGGGCTGGCCGAAGGGGAAATCTTTCAGCGTGCAACGCTGGAAGGGGTGCGCAACGAGCTGCTCCGTCAATATGTGTCTCAGGGGCGCTACTCTGCGGATATCGAAACCCAGGTCATTGCCGAGCCGCGCAACCGCGTAGCGCTGAAGATCGTCATTGACGAAGGCTCTGTTGCAGCCATTTCCCACATTAACGTTGTTGGCAACACGGTTTTTGAGACCGAGGATCTGGTCGACCTGTTCGAGCTGAAGACCTCCGGCTGGTTCTCCTTCCTGCGGAACGACGACAAGTACTCCCGCGAAAAGCTGTCCGGTGACCTGGAGCGTCTGCGCTCTTATTACCTGGATCGTGGCTACATCAACATGAATGTTGCTTCAACCCAGGTGTCCATCACTCCGGACAAGAAGAACGTCTATATCACCGTCAACATCACCGAGGGTGAGCGCTACAGCATCAGCGACGTTCGCCTGTCGGGCGATCTGGTGGTCAGTGAGGATGAGATCAAGCGCCTGATGCTGATCGAGCCGGGTCAGATTTTTTCCCGTCAGGTCATGACCTCGACCTCGGATCTGATCAGTCGTCGTCTGGGTAACGAGGGGTACACCTTCGCCAGCGTTAACGGCATTCCGGAGATCAACGAGGAAGACAAGACGGTCGCAGTGACCTTCTATGTTGACCCGGGCAAGCGTGCCTACGTCAATCGCATCAACTTCCGCGGCAACACCAAGACCGAAGATCAGGTGCTGCGTCGCGAGATGCGTCAGATGGAAGGTGGCTGGGCTTCTACGTACCTGATTGATCAGTCCAAGACGCGTCTTGAGCGCCTCGGCTTCTTCAAGGAAGTGAACGTTGAGACGGTTCCGGTGCCCGGCACTGACGACCTTATCGACGTCAACTACAGCGTTGAGGAGCAGCCCTCCGGCTCGGTGACTGCCAGTCTCGGTTTCTCCCAGAGCTCCGGTATCATTCTGGGTGGCTCTATCAGTCAGAACAACTTCTTTGGTACCGGTAACCGCGTCAGCATCGGCGCTAACCGCTCCGACTACCAGACTTCGTTGTCCTTCGGCTTTATGGACCCGTACTTCACCGTCGACGGTATGAGCTTTGGCTACAACGCGTTTTATCGGACCACCGATTACGACGAGCTGGATGTTGATGTAACCAGTTACGCAGTCGATTCCTACGGCGCTGGTTTCAACTTCGGTTATCCGATCAGCGACAGCTCACGCATTTCTTTTGGTATGAGTGCCCAGCACGACAAGATCAAAAGCGGCGTCTACACGGTGCAGGAGATTCTCAGCTTCCTGGACAGCGAGGGTGATAACTTCACCAACCTGTTCTTCGACGCTTCCTGGTCGCAAAGCACCCTCAACCGCGGCGTATTCCCCGATCGTGGTCATTCGCAGAACCTGAGCTGGCACGTGACCGTACCGGGCAGTGACCTGCAGTTCTACACCATGGATTACCGTGGTCAGCGCTTCTTCCCGATGACCGAGGACCTGACGCTGCGCCTGCATACCGATCTGGGCTTTGGTCGTGGCTTTGGCGGGACTGATCGCATGCCGTTCTACGAGCATTACTACGCTGGTGGTATCGGCTCGGTACGCGGCTTCGAAGACGGCACCCTGGGGCCGAAGAGTACGCCGAATGCCAATGATCCCGATCAGGACTCCTTGCCCTTTGGTGGCAACATCAAGCTGACCGGTGGCGCCGAGGTCATCTTCCCTGCACCGTTCGTCAAGGATCAGCGTTCACTGCGTACTGCCCTGTTTTTCGATGTGGGTAACATATACGATACCCAGTGCACGCGGACCGTTACGGCCGAAGGCGACAAGAACCCGGGTTGTGGTGATGTCGACCTAGGTGAGCTGCGTTACAGTGTCGGTGTTGGCCTGTCCTGGCTGACAGCGCTCGGTCCTCTGGGCTTCAGTCTGGCAATGCCGTTGAATGCCGATTCGGCTGATGACACCCAGGTCTTCCAGTTCACTCTCGGCCAGACGTTCTGACGTCAGACCAATAACAACGTGGTATCGAAATCAGGAGTTTTAGAGTGGGTAAGTTTACGCGTGTAGCGGTGATGTCGCTGTTGGCCCTGGCCAGCTTCCAGGCATCCGCCGAGATGAAGATTGCCGTACTGGACTATCAGATGGCGCTGCTCGAATCCGATGCAGCCAAGAAATACTCGGTTGACGCCGAGAAGCAGTTCGGCGCGCAACTGCAGCGTGTGAAGAATCTGGAAGCTGAAGCCAAGCGCCTGCAGGAACGTATGCAGCGTGACGGCGAGCAGATGAACCAGACCGAACGCGAGAAGCTGGAACTGGAATTCCGCCAGAAGGCGCGTGAGTACCAGCTGCAGTCCCGTGAGCTGAATGAAGCCAAGGCTCAGTCCGATCGTCAGATGCTGGAAGCCCTGCGTCCGCGTCTTGATGCAGCCGTTGAAGGTGTACTGTCCGCCGGTGGCTACGACCTGGTTCTGGACCGTGGTGGTGTGATTGAGGTCAAGCCTCAGTTTGACATTACCCGTCAGGTCATTGAGCGCCTGAACAGCACGCGCTGATGAACCACAATCTGTCTCTGTCCCTTGCGCGCCTGGCTGAAGAGCTCGGCGCGCAGCTCATTGGGGACCCGCAAATCGAAATCAGCGGCCTTGCAACCTTGCAGGACGCTGCTCCCGGGCAGCTTGCTTTTCTTGCCAATGCGCAATATCGCAAGTATCTGGCCGAGTCGCGCGCCAGTGCGGTGCTGCTGACCGAGCGCGATGCCGAAGGCTTCGCTGGTAACGCGTTGGTAGTGGCTGACCCGTATCTCACGTACGCGCGGTTGTCTCATCGTTTTGATCGCAAGCCCAAGTCTGCGGCCGGTATTCACCCGACAGCGGTGGTTGCCGAGAGCGCGCAGGTTGATCCCAGTGCCAGTATCGGCGCTGGTGCCGTGATTGAGGCTGAAGCCGTTATCGGTGCCGGTGTGACCGTGAGTCCACAGTGTTTCGTTGGAGCGCGCTCGAAGATCGGTGCAGGCGGCTGGTTAGCGCCTCGGGTCACGCTCTATCACGATGTGAGTGTGGGCGAGCGTGTGGTAATTCAGTCTGGGGCGGTCATAGGTTCGGAAGGGTTTGGCTTTGCCAACCAGGCCGGGCAATGGCAAAAGATTGCCCAGATTGGTGGTGTCAGCATCGGCGATGATGTTGAGATTGGCGCCAACACAACCATTGATCGTGGCGCATTGGCGGACACCGTCATCGGCAATGGGGTCAAGCTCGATAATCAGATCCAGATTGCCCACAACGTCCAGATCGGAGATCACACGGCGATGGCCGCTTGCGTCGGTATTTCCGGCAGCACCAAGATTGGTCGTCATTGCATGATCGCTGGCGGTGTCGGCATGGTCGGTCATATCGAGGTCTGTGATAATGTCTTTGTCAGCGGCATGACCATGGTTACGCGCTCCATCACTGAGCCGGGTGCCTACTCGTCCGGTACTGCGATGCAGCCTGCGGGCGAATGGAAGAAGAGCGCGGCGCGTATCCGCCAGCTCGACGGTATGGCCAAGCGCCTCCAGCAGCTCGAGAAACAACTCGAGCAGGTGACTCAGCAGTCGTCAGACTCATCAAACGCCTGAGCAGCGTCACGCAGGCGCTTTTATCCTTTTCAGCAAGGCCAGCTACACATGGATATCAACGAAATCAAAGAATACCTGCCCCACCGTTACCCTTTCCTGTTGGTGGATCGGGTTCAGGAGCTGGATCTTGAAAACAAGCGCATTCGTGCTTACAAGAATGTCTCGGTAAACGAGCCGTTCTTCAATGGACACTTCCCTCAGCATCCGATCATGCCTGGCGTACTGATCATCGAGGCCATGGCTCAGGCAGCTGGCCTGCTAGGCTTCAAGATGATGGGCGTCAAGCCGGCTGACGGCACGCTGTATTACTTCGTTGGCTCTGACAAGCTGCGCTTCCGTCAGCCGGTCGTACCCGGTGACCAACTGCAGCTGGAAGCCAGCTATCTGAGTGATAAGCGCGGCATCTGGAAATTTGCCTGTCGTGCTACCGTTGATGGCAAGGAAGCCTGTTCAGCTGAAATCATTTGTGCGGAACGCAAAATATGAGTCGTATTCACCCTCTGGCGATTGTTGACCCGGCCGCACGGCTGGCTGATGACGTCGAGGTCGGCCCCTGGAGCTATATCGGTGCGGACGTCGAAATCGGCGCCGGCACTCAGGTAGCCTCCCATGTGGTTATCAAGGGGCCAACTACCATCGGACGCGGGAACCGGATCTTCCAGTTCTCCTCGGTGGGCGAAGAGTGTCAGGACAAGAAGTACAAGGGTGAGCCAACCCGTCTAGTTATTGGTGATAACAACATCATTCGCGAAGGCTGCACGTTGCATCGCGGCACAGTGCAGGACGAAGGCATCACCCGCATCGGAAGTAATAACCTGCTGATGGCGTATGTTCACGTTGCCCACGACTGTGTGGTCGGCGATAACATCATTATGGCCAACAACGCCACTATCGCCGGGCATGTGCATGTCGGTGATGGCGCTATTCTCGGCGGGTACACGACCGTACATCAGTTCTGTCGCATCGGTTCTTTCGCCATGAGTGCGGCGAACACTGCGGTGTTCAAGGACATTCCGGCGTTTGTCATGGTCGGCGGTAATCCCGCCAGCGCGCATGGCATGAACTTCGAAGGCATGCGTCGGCGTGGCTATTCTCCAGAGTTGATCAGTGCGCTGCGCCGTGCCTACAAGGTGGTCTATCGTCAGGGCCTGACTACCAGCGAGGCGATGGCTCAGCTCTCCGAGGCGGCTGAGCAGTTCCCGGAAGTCGCGCTGTATTGTGCCTCCATCAACGAGTCGACCCGCGGCATTACCCGCTGACATGGCCGATCTCGAGGCATCTATTTCCAGTAAGCCCCTGTGTATCGCGCTGGTCGCCGGTGAGGCGTCCGGCGATACGCTGGGTGCAGGCCTGATTGCGGCGCTTAAACAGCGCTTTCCCAATGCTCGCTTTATCGGCATCGGTGGCCCGCGCATGCTGGCCGAAGGTATGCAGTCTCAGGTGCCGATGGAGCGGTTGTCGGTCATGGGGCTGGTTGAGGTGCTCGGTCGCCTGCGCGAGCTACTGCGCATTCGCCGTGAGCTGGTGGAGTTCCTCAAGCAGGAACAGCCGGACGTCTTCATTGGCATTGATGCGCCGGACTTCACTTTGGGAGTTGAGCAACGCCTGCGCGATGTTGGTATCCCGACCGTACATTACGTCAGTCCCTCGGTTTGGGCCTGGCGCGAGAAGCGCGTGCTGGGCATTGCCAAGTCTACCGACCTGATGCTTACGCTGTTTCCCTTCGAGGAAGAGGTCTATCGCCGGCATGGTGTGGCGGTGCGCTGCGTTGGCCATACTCTGGCCGACCGTATTGCACTGACCCCTGATCGCTCCGCGGCGCGTCAGGCGCTTGGTGTCTCGCAGGCGGCGAAAGTGGTTGCGCTGCTGCCCGGCAGTCGTAACGGTGAGTTGCGTAAGCTCGGCCGGCTGTTTTTGGATACTGCGGCCTGGTGCCTGGAGCGTCAGCCGGATCTGCAGTTCATCATGCCCTGCGCCAATCCTGAGCGCCGTCAGCAGATGGATGCCATCCTTGCCGAAAGTGGGCTCGAGCTGCCGCTGACCCTGTTCGACGGCCAGGCTCACGAGGTATTGGCTGCCTGCGATGCGGTATTGATCGCGTCGGGCACCGCCACGCTCGAAGCCATGTTGTTCAAGCGCCCTATGGTGGTGGCCTACCGGATGGCGGGGCTCACGCACCGTATTCTCAAGCGTCTTATCAAGGTCGGGCATGTGTCGCTGCCCAACTTGCTGGCAGGGCGTGAAGTGGCACCAGAGTTTTTGCAGGATGCCGCCACCCCCGAGGCGATGGGGCAGGCGCTGTTAGCCCGTCTGTTGCCCACCGAAGAGCGGGTCGCGACCGAGCAGACCTTTATGCAGTTGCATCAGCTACTGCGCCGTGATGCCGATCAGTGCGCCGCCGACGCCGTTGCTGGTCTGATGCGTGAGCGCGGACACCTGTGAGTCAGTTGAGCATGGATTGGGCTTTGCCCGATGGCGAAGAGCTGGTTGCGGGTGTCGATGAGGTAGGCAGAGGGCCGCTATGCGGGGCGGTCGTGACCGCAGCAGTCATTCTGGATCCTGCGCGTCCGATCGAAGGCCTCAATGACTCGAAGAAACTCACCGAGGCGCGCCGTGAGGTGCTGTTTCCGTTGATTCAGGAACGGGCATTGGCTTGGTGCATAGCCCGCGCTGAGGTTGAAGAAATTGATCAGTTGAACATTCTGCATGCCACCATGCTAGCGATGCAGCGCGCAGTCGCGGGTTTGCAGGTTCGTCCTGACCTGGTGCTGGTGGATGGCAATCGCTGTCCGGTGTTGCCGATGCGCAGCGAGCCGGTGATCAAGGGTGACAGCCGGGTGCCGGCGATCGCGGCGGCATCGATTCTGGCCAAGGTCGCGCGGGATCGCGAGATGCTTGAACTGGACAAGCAGTACCCGGGATACGGCATTGCCGGTCACAAGGGCTACCCAACGCCAACCCACTTGGCTGCCTTGCGTGAGCTGGGGGCAACGCCCATTCATCGACGCTCGTTCGCTCCGGTACGCAAGGCGCTGGAACAGTAAACAGCGGCAGCGGTCATACAGTTCTGCACGCTGCGACTGGTCGCAGCAGTTCCCCGTCGCTACAATTCTCTGCTTGACGCTTCGCCATCTGAAACAGGATTTCCATGTCATTTTCCTTTGTTCACCTGCGTGTCCACAGTGAGTACTCTCTGGTTGACGGACTGGTCAAGGTCAAACCCCTGATCAAGGCTGTTACCGAGGCGGGCATGCCGGCGGTGGCGATCACTGACCAGAGCAATATGTGTAGCTTGGTCAAGTTTTACAGGGCGGCCATGGGTGGCGGTATCAAGCCAATTTCCGGCGTGGACCTGTGGTTGACCGATGCCGAAGACGATACCGTGCTGACTCGCATCAGCCTGCTGGCCATGAATGCCAAGGGCTATCGCAATCTGACTGAGCTGGTGTCTCGTGGGTATACCGAAGGCCAGCGCAACGGTCTGGTTACCGTGCGCCGGGAGTGGATTGCCGAAGCCAGCGAAGGGGTGATCGCGTTGTCGGCTGCCAAGGAAGGGGAGGTTGGCATCGCTTTGCTGTCATCTACCCCCGAGCGTGCTGACGAGTTACTTGGCTACTGGATGAGTGTCTTCCCGGATCGCTTCTATCTGGAGTTGCAGCGCACCAGTCGTGCCAATGACGAAGAGCATGTGCATGCGGCTGTTGCGCTGGCGGCTCGCACCGGCTGCCCGGTAGTCGCGACCAACGACGTACGCTTCCTCAAACGTGGTGACTTTGAAGCCCACGAAACCCGTGTCTGCATCGGCGAGGGCAGGGCGCTGGATGATCCGCGTCGGGTGCGCCAGTACAGCGAGGAGCAGTACCTGAAGACACCGGCCGAGATGGCCGAGCTGTTTTCCGATATCCCCGAGGCGTTGGAGAACAGCGTCGAGATTGCCATGCGCTGCAACATTGATGTGCAGCTGGGCACGTACTTCCTGCCGGACTTCCCCATTCCGGACGGCCTGACGATTGAAGAGTACTTCAAGAAGGTGTCCTTCGAAGGGCTGGAGGAGCGCCTCAAGGTGATCCTGCCGCCGGATACGCCGGACTACGAGGCCAAGCGTCAGGTCTATATCGACCGTCTGAACTTCGAACTCGACATCATCAATCAGATGGGCTTCCCCGGCTACTTCCTGATCGTGATGGACTTCATCAAATGGGCCAAGGGCAACGGCGTGCCCGTGGGCCCGGGCCGTGGTTCCGGGGCGGGCTCGCTGGTGGCGTATTCGCTGCTGATTACCGACCTCGACCCGCTGGCCTACGACCTGCTGTTCGAGCGCTTCCTCAACCCGGAGCGTATTTCCATGCCCGACTTCGACGTCGACTTCTGCATGGAGGGTCGCGACCGGGTGATTGATTACGTCGCCGATGCCTACGGCCGTAATGCGGTATCGCAGATCATCACCTTCGGTACCATGGCGGCCAAGGCGGTAGTGCGCGACGTGGCGCGGGTGCAGGGCAAGTCCTACGGTCTGGCCGACAAGCTGTCGAAGATGATCCCGTTTGAGGTCGGCATGACGCTGACCAAGGCCTATGAACAGGAAGAAATGCTGCGCGATTTCCTCGCCAACGACGAGGAAGCCCAGGAAATCTGGGACATGGCGCTCAAGCTGGAGGGGATTACCCGTAACGTCGGCAAGCACGCCGGGGGTGTGGTAATCGCGCCGACTAAATTGACCGACTTTGCACCGCTGTATTGCGACGAGTCCGGTGGTGGCTTGGTAACCCAGTTCGACAAGGACGATGTGGAAGCGGCCGGTCTGGTGAAGTTTGACTTCCTCGGTCTACGCACCTTGACCATCATCAAGTGGGCGATGGAAACCATCCATCGCCAGCAGCGCGCGCAGGGAGCCAGCGATGAGGAACTGGTCAATATCGACCTGATTCCGCTGGATGATGCACCGACCTATAGCATGCTGCAAAAAGCGGAAACCACCGCCGTTTTCCAGCTTGAATCGCGCGGCATGAAGGAGCTGATCAAAAAGCTCAAACCTGACTGTCTGGAAGACATGATCGCACTGGTGGCCCTGTTCCGTCCGGGCCCGCTGCAGTCAGGCATGGTGGACGACTTCATCAACCGTAAGCACGGCCGGGAAGAGATTTCCTATCCGCACCCGAACTACCAGTACCCCGGTCTTGAACCGGTGCTCAAGCCCACCTACGGCATCATCCTGTATCAGGAACAGGTAATGCAGATCGCTCAGGTGATGGCCGGCTACACCCTGGGTGGCGCGGATATGCTGCGCCGGGCGATGGGTAAGAAAAAACCCGAAGAGATGGCTAAGCAGCGTGGCGGTTTTATCGAAGGCTGCGCCAACAATGGCATCGACGCTGACCTGGCCGGTAACATTTTCGACCTGGTGGAAAAGTTCGCTGGTTACGGCTTCAACAAGTCGCACTCGGCCGCCTACGGTCTGGTGTCCTATCAGACTGCCTGGCTGAAGGCGCATTATCCGGCGCCCTTCATGGCCGCGGTACTCTCGGCGGATATGCACAACACCGACAAGGTGGTGACGCTGATCGAGGAATGCCGCAGCATGCGGCTGCGGATCAAAACCCCGGACGTCAACGTCTCGGAATTCAAGTTCACCGTCGATGACGCCGGTGATGTTGTGTACGGCCTTGGTGCGATCAAGGGCGTGGGTGAAGGCCCGGTCGAGACCATCGTCGAAACCCGCAAGGCCGGTGGTCCGTTTAACGACTTGTTCGACTTCTGCGCCCGGGTAGACCTCAAGCGCATCAACAAACGGGTGATGGAAGCCCTGATTCGCAGCGGTGCACTGGATCGCTTGGGGCCGTTCTTCGCCGAGGAAGTCCAGGCCTACCAGAAGCAGATCGACCGCAACCGCGCCGCGCTGATGAGTGCGATGGAAGAGGCGATTGCCTCGGCCGAGCAGACCGCGCGCAGCGCCGACAGCGGCCACGATGATCTGTTTGGCGACCTGCTCGGGCCGTCTACCGAACGTGATGTGTACGAGCCCTATCGCAAGGTGCGCGAGTGGACCTTCAAGGAGCGCCTGCGCGGCGAGAAGGAAACCCTGGGCCTGTATCTCACTGGTCACCCGATTGACGAATATGAGCGTGAAATTCGCCGTTTTGCCCGCCAGCGGATTCTCGATCTGAAACCGTCACGTGATAGTCAGACCATTGCCGGTCTGGTGTTTGATCTGCGCGTGATGAAGAACAAGCGTGGCGATAAGGTTGGTTTTGTCACCCTCGATGACCGTTCTGCTCGGATCGAGGTGTCGTTGTTTGCAGAAGCCTACAACGCAGCCCAAGCCCTGCTGCAGAAAGACGCGATGCTGGTGGTTGAAGGCGAGGTTGCAGTTGATGACTTCTCCGGCGGTATGCGGGTCCGTGCCAAGCGGGTCATGAGCCTGGAAGAGGCGCGTACCGGATTGCTCGATAGCGTGCGGGTTAATCTGGACGGGACGCGTCATGATGCCGGTGCGTTGACCCGCATGGCAGGGTTGCTGCAGCAGTATCGCGGCGGCTGCCCGGTGACGATCGAGTACCAGCGAGCCGATGCGGCCGCGCTGCTGCGTCTGGGTGACGAGTGGCGGGTTGAACCGGCAGACGATCTGTTGCAAAGCCTGCGTGACCAGTTGGGCAAAGACAGCGTCTCTCTGCACTATAGATAGCGCAAAGCCGGGTGCTCGACGGGCGCCCGGCAATCCCGTAAGGTTATTTGCGAAACTTTTGGATGCCCGGATCGGGCGCAAGCGGATGATGGATGCCTATGAGCAACAGCCAGAAATACTTGGAGTTTGAACAGCCAATTGCGGATCTGCAGGCCAAGATCGAAGAGCTGCGTCTGGTCGGCAGTGACAACGCGCTGAACATCACCGAAGAAATCACTCGGCTGCAGGAGAAGAGCAAGTCCCTGACCGAGAGCATTTTCGGCAACCTGAGCAGCTGGCAGGTGGCCCAGATGTCGCGCCACCCGCAGCGCCCCTACACGCTGGATTACATCAGCAACATCTTCACCGACTTCGAAGAACTGCATGGTGATCGTCACTTCGCCGACGATGCGGCGATCGTTGGCGGCATCGCGCGACTGGAAGGCCGTCCGGTCATGGTCATCGGTCACCAGAAGGGGCGCGATGTTAAGGAAAAGGTACGCCGCAATTTCGGCATGCCCAAGCCTGAAGGCTACCGCAAGGCCTGCCGTTTGATGGAAATGGCCGAGCGCTTCAAGATGCCTATCGTGACTTTTATCGACACCCCCGGTGCATACCCGGGGATTGATGCCGAAGAGCGCGGTCAGAGTGAGGCCATCGCCTGGAACCTGCAGGTCATGTCGCGTCTGAAAACCCCAATCATCGCTACCGTTATCGGTGAGGGTGGTTCGGGCGGTGCGCTGGCGATCGGGGTCTGCGATCACCTGATGATGCTGCAATACTCCACCTACTCGGTGATCTCGCCGGAAGGTTGTGCTTCCATTCTCTGGAAGAGCGCCGAGAAAGCGGCTGACGCCGCAGCGGCCATGGGTATTACCGCCGAGCGTCTGAAGGAGCTGGGACTGGTCGATACCCTGATCCCCGAGCCGCTGGGTGGCGCGCAGCGCTCACCGCAGGAAACCGCCGAGCGCATCAAGCAGCAGCTGGTTGCACAACTAGCCAAGCTTGACGAGCGCACGCCCGAGCAACTGCTGGAAACCCGCTACCAGCGGCTGATGTCCTTCGGTATCCAGTAAATGCTGACACCGCAGGGGCTGCGCGAGCAGCTCGGCTCCTGTTTGGGCGCCCCGGCCTGGTGGCTGGGGTTGTCCGGTGGTCTGGACTCCATGGTTCTGCTTGAGCTGCTGGTCCAGGCTCGCCAACTCTGCGATCTTCCTCCGCTACACGTTATTCATATTCATCACGGGCTGCATCCCGAGGCTGACACCTGGGCGGCGCATTGTCAGCGGGCCTGTGACGAGCGCGGCGTGCCGCTGAAAATCGTGCGAGTGCGTGTGGAGCCGGGTGCGAGTATCGAGCAGGCTGCGCGTGATGCGCGCTACGCCGCTTTCTCTGACATCTTGCCGAACGGCGCCGAGTTGTTGCTGGCGCATCACGCGGATGATCAACTGGAAACCATGCTGTTTCGGCTGCTGCGCGGCACCGGTGTGCGCGGTCTGGCGGGCATGCCGCGGCGACGCCAGCTGGGGCGTGGCTGGTTGTCCCGGCCACTGCTGGACGCATCGCGTGCGCAGCTGGCGAGCTGGGCGCGGCAGCAAGGTCTGCAATGGATCGACGATCCGGCCAATCAGGATGCGCGCTTTGCCCGCACGGCGCTGCGCCACCAGTTGCTGCCGCAGTTGCGGGATGCTTGGCCGCAGGTCGATCAGAGTCTGCTGCGCCTGGCGGATCATGCCCGAGAAGCAGGCGAGTTGCTCGACGAGCTGGCACTGAATGATCTGCAGGCTGCCGCCGTGCGGCTTGAAGACCCTTGGTTGCAGGTGTGGCCGAGTCTGTTGCTGGCGCCGGTGCTCGAATTATCGTTGGCCAGGCAGCGCAACCTGCTGCGCTTCTGGTTGCGGCAGCAGGGTGTATTGATGCCCGATCAGCGGCACCTCGATCAATGGCTGCAGCAGTTGGCAGCCAGTAGCGATGCCCAGCCGCAATTGCAGTTGGACGGTCGGCGACTATACCGTTCGTCAGATCGTCTATGGCTGGTTGAGAGTGGTTGGCCTGCGCGGGGAGAAATGCAGGCGTGCCTGCCGGATCTTCAGCAGCTGCTGGTGGCTGGCAATGGGGCGCTCTGTTCTGCGCCATCAAACGGCGGCTTGCGGCCTCCCGGGCCGGATGGCTGGCAGGTAGCCTATCGTCAGGGCGGGGAGCAGATAAAGCTGCCTGGGCGGCCTACTCAGTCGGTCAAACAGCTGCTCCAGCAGGCGCAGATTCCAGCCTGGCTGCGTCCTTCAGTGCCGTTGCTATACTCAGGCGGCGAGCTGGTTTCGGTGGCAGGGCGGTGGAATGCCGAGCAGGCTCTGGTGGACGGGACACAGAGTGGTTTTAGGGTCAGTTGGAAGCCTGTTTCGGATTGAGCAAGCGGGGCCTGTCTGGTATCCTGACTTCCCATCTTGACGAGACTTTGGCTGACCCTTCAGGTCACCTTTGACTCCCTTCGAATTCCTCGCGGTGCAAACCGCTTAACTGTTCAATCTATGGGTTTTTCATGACGCGCTACATCTTCGTCACGGGTGGTGTTGTTTCTTCTTTGGGCAAGGGTATCGCCTCGGCGTCCCTCGCGGCGATCCTCGAGGCGCGTGGTCTGAAGGTCACCATGCTCAAGCTGGATCCCTATATCAACGTGGATCCGGGCACCATGAGTCCCTTCCAGCATGGCGAAGTCTTCGTGACCCATGATGGCGCGGAAACCGACCTCGATTTGGGTCACTACGAGCGTTTCGTCAACGCGACCATGACCCAGAACAACAACTTCACCACTGGCCGTGTCTACGCCGACGTGCTGCGCAAGGAGCGCCGTGGTGATTATCTGGGTGCGACCATTCAGGTCATTCCGCACATCACCGACGAGATCAAGAGCCGCATCATCAAGGGTGCTGGCGATGCCGACGTGGCGCTGGTCGAAATCGGCGGTACCGTGGGCGACATCGAGTCCCAGCCGTTCCTGGAAGCCATCCGCCAGCTGCGGGTGGAAGTCGGCGCCAAGCGCGCGATGCTGATGCACCTGACTCTGGTGCCCTACATTGCCACCGCTGGCGAGACCAAGACCAAGCCGACCCAACACTCGGTGAAGGAACTGCGCTCCATCGGCCTGCAGCCCGATGTGCTGATCTGCCGCTCCGATCATCCGATCGATCTGTCTTCGCGCCGTAAGATTGCGCTGTTCACCAACGTGGAAGAGCGCGCGGTCATCGGTCTGGAAGACGTCGACACCATCTACAAAATCCCGTCCGTACTCCATGCCCAGGGCCTGGACGACTTCGTCGTCGAGCGTTTCGGTCTGGAGTGCGGTCAGGCAGACCTTTCCGAGTGGGACCGTGTGGTTGACGCCAAGCTCAACCCCGAGCACGAAGTCACCATCGCCATGGTCGGCAAGTACATGGAACTGCTGGATGCCTACAAGTCGCTGATCGAAGCGCTCAGCCACGCCGGCATTCAGGCACGGACCAAGGTTAACGTGCGTTACATCGACTCTGAAGACATCGAGCAGCAAGGCACCGGCCTGCTGGATGGTGTTGATGCCGTTCTGGTCCCGGGTGGCTTTGGCTCCCGTGGTGTCGAGGGCAAGATCACTGCCGTGCGTTACGCCCGCGAGAACAAAATTCCGTATCTGGGCATCTGCCTGGGTATGCAGGTCGCGGTCATCGAGTACGCCCGTAACGTGTTGGGCTGGAGCGATGCCAACTCCACTGAATTCGACAAGACTTCCGGTCATCCGGTTGTCGGTCTGATCACCGAGTGGCAGGACGCTTCCGGTGAGACCGAGCTGCGTACCGAAGCCTCCGATCTGGGTGGCACCATGCGCCTGGGCGCGCAGGAGTGCACGCTGGAGCAGGGCTCCAAGGCCTACGACTGCTACGGCAAGGACGTGATCGTCGAGCGTCATCGCCACCGTTATGAGGTCAACAACAACCTGCTGCCCGACCTGCAGGCTGGCGGCCTGAACATCTCCGGTCGTTCCGGTGACGGCGCACTGGTTGAGGTGGTTGAGGTCAAGGATCATCCGTGGTTCGTAGCGTGCCAGTTCCACCCGGAATTTACCTCCACACCGCGTTACGGCCACCCGTTGTTCAGTGGTTTCATTGGCGCCGCGCTGCGTCAGCACAAGAACGGCTGAGATTAAGGAAGAAGCTGGCTTATGGCACAGAAAATCGTGCGCGTTGGTGACATCGAGATGGCCAACGACAAACCCTTCGTTCTGTTCGGTGGCATGAACGTACTGGAGTCGCGTGATCTGGCAATGCAGATCTGCGAGCGTTACGTCGAAGTCACCAGCAAGCTGGGGATTCCCTATGTGTTCAAGGCCAGCTTCGACAAGGCCAACCGCTCGTCGATCAACTCGTTCCGCGGCCCCGGCATGGAAGAGGGGCTGAAGATCTTCGAAGAGATCAAGCGCACCTTCAACGTCCCGGTCATCACCGACGTGCACGAGCCCTACCAGGCTGCGCCGGTTGCCGAGGTCTGCGACATCATTCAGCTGCCGGCCTTCCTGTCCCGGCAGACCGATCTGGTTGTGGCGATGGCCAAGACCAATGCCGTGATCAACATCAAGAAGGCCCAGTTCCTCGCGCCGCAGGAAATGAAGCACATCCTCACCAAGTGTGAAGAGGCGGGCAATGATCGTCTGGTGCTGTGCGAGCGGGGTTCTTCCTTCGGTTATAACAACCTGGTAGTCGACATGCTTGGCTTCGGCATCATGAAGCAGTTCGAATACCCGGTGTTCTTCGACGTGACCCACGCCCTGCAGATGCCAGGCGGTCGCAGTGACTCGGCCGGCGGTCGTCGTGCCCAGGTTACCGATCTGGCCAAGGCGGGCATGAGCCAGGGCCTGGCGGGTCTGTTCCTCGAAGCACACCCTGATCCTGATAACGCCAAGTGCGATGGCCCCTGCGCCCTGCGTTTGGACAAGCTGGAGCCGTTCCTTGCCCAGTTGAAGGCCCTTGACGAGCTGGTCAAGAGCTTCCCGGTTCTGGAAACGGCTTGAGCCGCGACCGCTTTCACCCGATTGACCCGATATACGGAGCTAGCAAGTAAAGATGGCAAAAATCATTGATATCAAGGGCCGTGAGGTTCTGGACTCGCGCGGTAACCCGACCGTTGAAGCTGACGTAATCCTGGAAGGCGGCATCATGGGCAGCGCCTGCGCTCCTTCCGGCGCGTCTACCGGTTCGCGCGAAGCACTGGAACTGCGTGATGGCGACAAGAGCCGTTACCTCGGCAAGGGCGTGCTCAAGGCCGTCGCCAATATCAATGGCCCCATCCGCGAGCTGCTGGTTGGCCGTGATGCCACCGCGCAGGCTGAGCTGGATCGCGCGATGATCGAGCTGGACGGTACTGAAAACAAGGCTACTCTGGGCGCCAACGCTATCCTGGCTGTCTCCCTGGCCGCTGCCAAGGCGGCTGCTCAGGCCAAGGGCGTGCCGCTGTATGCGCACATTGCCGACCTGAATGGCACTCCCGGCGTCTACTCCATGCCTGTTCCGATGATGAACATCATCAATGGTGGTGAGCACGCCGACAACAACGTCGACATTCAGGAGTTCATGGTTCAGCCGGTTGGCGCCAAGAACTTCGCTGACGCGCTGCGCATGGGTGCGGAAATTTTCCACCACCTGAAAGCGGTTCTGAAGGCACGCGGCCTGAACACTGCGGTGGGTGACGAGGGCGGTTTCGCGCCGAACCTGGCTTCGAATGAAGACGCTCTGGCGGCCATCGCCGAAGCTGTTGCCAACGCCGGTTACACCCTGGGTGACGACGTTACTCTGGCGCTGGACTGCGCTTCCAGCGAGTTCTACAAGGACGGCAACTACGACCTGGCTGGCGAAGGCAAGGTATTCAGTGCGGAAGGTTTTGCCGACTACTTGGCGGGCCTGACCCAGCGCTACCCGATCATCTCTATCGAAGACGGTATGGATGAGTCCGACTGGGCTGGCTGGAAAGTCCTGACCGACAAGATTGGCGAGAAGGTGCAGCTGGTCGGTGACGACCTGTTCGTCACCAACACCAAGATCCTCAAGCGCGGCATCGACGAGAAGATCGGCAACTCCATCCTGATCAAGTTCAACCAGATCGGTTCGCTGACCGAGACCCTGGAAGCGATCCAGATGGCCAAGGCTGCCGGCTTCACCGCCGTTATCTCGCACCGCTCTGGCGAGACCGAAGACAGCACCATCGCCGATCTGGCTGTAGGTACTGCTGCCGGTCAGATCAAGACCGGTTCGCTGTGCCGCTCCGACCGCGTTTCCAAGTACAACCAGCTGCTGCGTATCGAAGAGCAACTGGGTGGCAAGGCGCCCTATAAGGGTCGCGCCGAGTTCCGCGGCTGATCGGTCTGGCGGGTACGTGTGAGCGTACCCGCCGTTCCTAGACGGGAGCATCTGGCTTGAAATGGCTCTGGATCATTGCGCTGTCGCTGTTGGCGGCGATGCAGTACCGACTCTGGGTCGGTGAGGGTAGTCTTGCCCACGTTTCCCAGCTCAAGCAGCAGATTGCCGAGCAGCAGCGCGAGAACGAGCAGCTGCTGGAGCGCAATCGGGTGCTGACCGCTGAAGTCATCGAACTCAAGCAAGGTCTGGAAACCGTCGAAGAGCGTGCCCGCCGTGAGTTGGGCATGGTCAAGCAGGGCGAAACCCTGTTCCAACTGAGCGACCAATGAGCGTCGCTACACCTGATTTCTGGGTTGTTCTGCCCGCCGCCGGCGTCGGCGCGCGCATGCAGGCAGATCGTCCCAAGCAATATCTCCTCTGGGGTGAACGTACCCTGATCGAACACACCCTGGCCTGCTTCCTGGATCAACCGGGACTGCGTGGGCTGGTGGTTTCCCTGTCTGCTGATGATGGCTGGTGGCCGACGCTGCCCTGTGCCCGGGACACGCGGATTACCCGCACAGTCGGCGGACGCGAGCGGGCCGACTCGGTGCTCAACGGGCTCATTGCGCTGCGTGAGCTGGGCGCGGCTGATGACGACTGGGTGCTGGTGCACGACGCGGCTCGTCCTAATCTCACCGATGGCGACCTGCACAAGCTGCTGAGCACGCTGGCGAGTGACCCGGTTGGCGGACTGCTGGCAGTGCCGGTACGCGATACCCTCAAGCAGATTGGCCCGGATGGCCGCGTTACTGCAACGCCGGATCGCAGCCAGTTCTGGCAGGCCTACACGCCACAGATGTTTCGCCTCGGGCCCCTGCAGCAGGCACTCAGTGATGCGCTGGCGGCCGGGGCGCTGATTACTGATGAAGCCTCGGCCATGGAGTGGGTGGGGCAGGCGCCGCTGTTGGTTGAGGGGCGTGCTGATAATTTGAAGATTACTCGTCCTGAGGATCTGGAGTGGTTGCGTCAGCGGGGTAATTGATCTCGCGTTGCCGTTTTATCCCTGAATCCCCCGGGGAACCCGACTACGTGGCCCTTCGGGTTCGCTGCGTTGCTCGGGCTGACGGGGGCCGGCAGAACTCGTCGCTGCGCTCCTCAGACATGCTGCCGTCCTATTTCCCGTCAGCCCTGCGCTACTCGCCCGCGTAAACGGGACGAACCCGTCGTGCACACTCCACCGTACAAGTATTAGTCAACCTTCCTGGCGTGAAGCCTTTTCGTGCTACCCCGGAATCCCGCGATAGCAGCATGCCGTTTCCTATGGTTTTGATTCCTGTCCGCCCTAGTCTTGAACGCCGTTTGTCGTGCCCGTCTGTTTGCAATTGACCGATACCATGCGAATAAATATGCTGTACGCATATACAGTATTTTTCAGAGGTTTTCATGGGCGCGGTCGTTGCACTTGATCGGTTGCTGGAGACGCGTCGCGTCTGGCGCGGGCGTCAGCAAAGTGAGCCGGTTGCCGAGCAGCCGACCGGGCATGCGGTGCTGGATGCGCTGCTGCCCGGTGGTGGCTGGCAACTGGCCGCGCTGAACGAGATTCTGCTGGGCGCTCCCGGTAGTGGCGAGTTGCAGCTGCTGTGGCCGCTGCTGGCGCGGTTGACTCAAGCCGGTGAACGGGTGGTGCTGGTCGGTACTCCGGCGATTCCCTTTGCGCCTGCCTGGCAGGCGGCAGGGGTGGTGCTGGCGCAGGTCTCGTTGTTGCAGGTCAGTGGCGCCGAGCGGCTGTGGGCGGCGGAGCAGTGCCTGCGTTCAGGTAGCTGCGGCGCGGTGCTGTGCTGGCCCGAGCACGCGGATGACCGCGCCCTGCGCCGCCTGCAGGTGGCGGCTGACAGCGGCCAGACGCTGGCCTTTGTGTTGCGCGACCGG
The DNA here is from genome assembly GCF_038130085.1 of Halopseudomonas sp. NCBI lineage: Bacteria > Pseudomonadati > Pseudomonadota > Gammaproteobacteria > Pseudomonadales > Pseudomonadaceae > Halopseudomonas > Halopseudomonas sp. The sequence goes on from NZ_JAYPMU010000003.1 coordinate 156,045, forward strand.
CGTACGGCGGACAATCCCTCACCGGCGGCGCTGCGGCTGTTGCAGGAGCGTGAGCCGCGGCGGTGGCGGGTGCTCAAGTGCCGTGGCGGGGTGGCGCCTGCGCGGCCTGTATCGATTTCGCAGTGAGGCCGTCATGCGCTGGCTTTGCATTCTTTTTCCCCAGCTGGCACTGGATGCGGTGCTACGCAGCCGTGAGGATCCGACTGTGCCGTTGGCGCTGCTCAGTGGGCCGCCGCAGCGGCGGGTGCTGCAGGCGGTTAACGAGTCGGCCCGTGCACAGGGGTTGCGCTCGGGTCAGAGCCTGACCCAGGCTCGGACGCTGCTGGAGTGCTTTGATACGGTCGAACACGACCCGGCGCAGACCGAGCACTGGCAGCAGTTTCTGGCTAGTTGGGCGTATGGTTTCAGTGGTCATGTGAGTCTCGACTTCCCCCGTACCCTGTTGCTGGAGGTGGCCTCCAGCTTGCGTCTGTTCGGTCCCTGGCCTGATCTGGAGCAACGCCTGCGCGCCGAGCTGCAAGCGCTGGGCTTTCAGCATCGACTGGTGCTGGCGCCCAACCCGTTGGCAGCAAGGGTGCTCGCCAACGTCGCGGACGGCCTGGCGGTGGACGAGCAGGCACTGCACGCCGAGCTGCAGCGCCTGCCGGTGGCGCGCAGCGGTTTGCCGGGCGAGCTGATCGAGAGCCTGCAGCGCATGGGCTTGCGTCGTCTGCAGCAGGTGCTGGAGTTACCCCGTGACGGCCTAGCCAAACGCTTTCCGCCCCAGTTGCTGGCGCATCTTGATCAACTGCAGGGGCATCACCCGCTGGCGCTGAGCTGCTATCAGCCGCCGGATCAGTTTCGTCAGCGCATTGAGTTTAACTTTGATGTTGAGTCGAACTCCTCGCTGTTGTTTCCGTTGCGGCGTTTGATTGGTGATCTTGCGACCTTTCTGGCTGGGCGGGACTGTGGGGTACAGCGCTTTGTGCTGATTCTGGAGCACCGCCGTCAGGCTGCCACCGAGCTGCCGGTTGGCTTGTTGGGAGCTGAGCGCGACGGCGAGCGGCTGTTTGAATTGGCACGCGGCCGACTGGAGACGCTGGAACTCGCCGCGCCCGTGCAGGCGCTGACACTGCTGGCTGAGGATCTGCCGCGCTTTGTACCTGCTGCAGCCGAACTGTTCAGTAACCGCCCGCAGCAGTCGCAGAGCTGGCTGCAGGTCTGTGAGCGGCTGCGCGCTCGACTGGGTGACAAGGTGGTACAGCCGCTGGCGGCGGTGGATGAACACCGCCCCGAGCGCAGCTGGCTGGCGCAGGAGCGGGGCGATGCCGCCGCGCGCCCAGCCGGGCCACGCCCCGGCTGGCTGCTGCCCGAACCGGTACTGCTCAATGACCTGTTCCCACGGGTACTGGCTGGGCCTGAGCGGATCGAGTCCGGCTGGTGGGATGGCGACGACGTGCGGCGTGACTACTACCTGATCGAAACCCGTGATGGGCGTCGGGCCTGGGCCTTTCATACCGCAGGGCGCCCGGGTCCGTTCTGGGTGCATGGGTGGTTCGGATGAGCCTGGGTTACGCCGAACTGCATTGCCTGTCGAACTTCAGCTTTCAGCGCGGGGCGTCCAGTGCGCAGGAGCTGTTTGCCCGCGCGCGGCAACACGGCTATGACGCTCTGGCGATCACCGATGAAGCCAGCCTGGCCGGGATTGTCCGTGCCTGGCAGGCGGCGCAGGACAGCGGTCTGAAACTGATTGTTGGCAGCGAAATTCAGCTGGAGAACGGCCCCAAACTGGTCTTGCTGGTCGAGAGCCTGACGGGCTATCAGCGCCTCTGCCGTTTGCTGACTGTTGCTCGCCGGAGGGCTGGGAAGGGTGAGTACTGTCTGCGGCTTGAGGATCTGAGCGGTGCACTGGATGGTTTGCTCGGGCTCTGGTTGCCGCGCCACGGCCAGGATGAAGAGCATGGCAGGCAACTGCAGGCGCTGTTGCCAAACCGTTTGTGGCTGGCGGTCGAGCTGCACCGCGGGCCGGATGATGCGCGCAAGCTGGACCAGTTGCAGGGGCTGGCGGCGCGACTTGGCCTGCCCTGTGTGGCCAGCGGTGACGTGCACATGCATGTGCGTGGGCGGCGGGCGCTGCAGGACACTCTGACCGCGCTGCGTCACCACTGCACGGTGATGGAGGCGGGCAGTCGGCTGTTTGCCAATGGCGAGCGCCATCTGCGCAGCCTGTCGGCGTTGGCGGCGATCTACCCGCCTGCGCTGCTGGAGGAAAGCCGGCGCATTGCCGCCCGCTGCCAGTTCGACATGGGCGAGCTGCGCTATCAGTATCCGCGAGAACTGGTGCCGCAAGGGCATACCCCGTCCAGCTGGTTGCGCGAGCTGACCTGGCGCGGTGCCGCCTGGCGCTGGCCAAACGGCGTCAGTGACAAGGTGCGAACGCAGCTGGAGCATGAGCTGGCACTGATCGCCGAGAAGGCGTACGACAGTTACTTTCTCACCGTGCAGGACATCGTCGCCTTCGCCCGTGGGCAACGCATTCTTTGTCAGGGGCGTGGCTCGGCAGCCAACTCGGCGGTGTGCTTTGCGCTCGGCATTACCGAGATCGATCCGGACCGCAGCAACCTGTTGTTCGAGCGCTTTATCTCCCGTGAGCGCGATGAGCCGCCGGATATCGACGTGGATTTTGAGCACGAGCGGCGCGAGGAGGTTATTCAGTACATCTTCCGTCGTTATGGCCGCGAGCGAGCGGCGCTGACGGCGGTAGTCACTCGCTATCTATCGGCGGGTGCGGTGCGTGATGTGGCGCGCGCGCTCGGGCTGCCGCAGGAGCAGATTGATCAGCTCGGGCGTTGCTGCAGTCGCTGGAGCAAACAGCTGCCCAGTGCCGAGCGGCTGGCCGAGGCCGGGTTTGATGTGAACAACCCCTGGCTGCATCGGGTGTTGACGTTGGCGGGTGAGCTGATCGGCTTTCCGAGGCACCTGTCGCAGCATCCGGGCGGCTTTGTCATGTCAGATGCGCCGCTCGATACCCTGGTGCCGGTCGAGAACGCCAGCATGGCCGAGCGTACGGTGATCCAGTGGGACAAGGATGATCTGGATGCGGTCGGCATGCTCAAGGTCGATGTGCTGGCGCTGGGCATGCTCAGTGCGCTGCGCCGCTGCTTTGACCTGCTGCGCCAGCACCGTGGGCGCGATCTGACGCTGGCGAGCATTCCGCCGGATGACGCGCCGACCTACGAGATGATCAGCCGCGCCGATACCGTCGGCGTGTTCCAGATCGAGTCGCGGGCGCAGATGGCGATGCTGCCGCGGCTGCGCCCGCGTTGTTTCTATGATCTGGTCATTCAGGTTTCCATCGTGCGCCCCGGGCCGATTCAGGGCGACATGGTGCATCCCTTTTTGCGCCGTCGAAACGGCGAGGAGGCGGTCGACTACCCGTCGCCGGAGTTGCGCAAGGTATTCGAGCGTACCCTCGGAGTGCCGTTGTTTCAGGAGCAGGTGATGGCGCTGGCGATTGTTGCTGCCGGCTATACGCCGGGCGAGGCGGATGAGCTGCGTCGCTCGATGGCTGCCTGGAAGCGTCACGGCGGGCTGGAGCATCATCGGCAAAGATTGACCGCAGGCATGCTCGCGCGCGGTTACAGTCAGGCATTTTCCGAGCGGATCTTCGAGCAGATCAAGGGCTTTGGCAGCTACGGCTTCCCCGAGTCCCACGCGGCCAGTTTCGCGCTGCTGAGCTATGCCAGCAGCTGGTTGAAGTGTCATGAACCGGCTGCCTTTACCTGTGCCCTGATCAACAGCTGGCCGATGGGCTTCTACAGTCCAGACCAGTTGCTGCAGGACGCTCGTCGCCACCAGATCGAGATTCGGCCGGTGGATGTGCGCTACAGCGATTGGGACTGCTCGCTGGAGGCGGTTGAGTCAGCGGCAGCGCAGCCGGCCATTCGTCTCGGGCTGCGGCAGGTAAAGGGCCTGAGTCGAGGCGATGCTGAGCGATTGCTGCAAGCGCGGGCTCAGCAGGATTTTGCTGATGTCGCTGATCTGGCCCAGCGTGGTGGATTGAGCAGCCGTGCTCAGGCCCAGCTGGCCGACGCCGGTGCGCTGCGTGGGCTGGCAGGCAATCGTTTCCGTGCGCGCTGGGCGGTGGCTGGGGTTGAACCGCAGCTGCCGTTGCTGCAGGCGCAACACGATCAGGCCGAAAGCCCGGCGGTGATTCCGCAACCATCGGTAGTGGAAGATATGGAAGCCGATTACGCCAGCCTCGGTACCAGCATGGGCCCGCATCCATTGGGGTTGCTGCGTGAGCGGCTGCGCGAGCTGGACTGCCGCAGTTCGCGTGAGCTGCTGGCGCTGGCGCCGGATCAGCCGGTGCGGGTGGCCGGATTAGTGGTTGGCCGTCAGCGTCCGCAGACCGCCACCGGGGTGACCTTTGTCACCTTGGAAGACGAGTTTGGCATGATCAATGTGATCGTCTGGAGTGACCTGGCCGAGCGGCAGCGCTCTGTACTGCGCGGCTCACGACTGCTGGAAGTGCGCGGGCAGTTCGAGGCGCGTGATGGTGTGCGTCATGTGATCGCCCGGCAGTTGCATGACCTGACCGGGCTGTTGCAGAAGCTGGATGTGCGCAGCCGGGATTACCGCTGAAAGCCGTCGAAGAAGGCCTCGACCATTGCCGTATCAAGCTGGTCGATATGCGGCGGTTGCCAGCGCGGCTGCTTGTCCTTGTCGACGATCAGCGCGCGCACGCCTTCCATAATGTTGCCTTTCTCGAACCATTGGCGGCCGATGTGCAGTTCCATGGCAAAGCAGTCGGCCAGCGGCAGCGAGCGACCGCGCAGCAGCATGGCCTGGGTCACGGCCATCGCCAGCGGTGAGCGGTTGTCGATGATTTCGATGGTGCGCTCGGCCCATGTGCTGAACTCGGCGCGCTGTTCGCTGGCCAGTGATGAGCGGATCGCAGCGATGTCGGGTTGCGCAAAGTGCAGGTCAATGGCTGGTTGCAGCGCCTTCAGTTCCGCCTCTGGCAGCGCGCAGTCAGCCAGCGCAGCGACCTGATCGCCCAGGCTGCCGTCCGCCGGGTTGAAGCTGTCGATCAGGGCTTCCAGTTCGCTCAGCCTGGCGCTGCTGATGCACAGATCGCCAAGACCCGCGTAGAGGGCGTCGCTGCTGCCAACGTGGTTGCCGGTAATACCGAGATACATACCCAGCTGACCCGGCAGGCGAGACAGGAAGTAGCTGCCGCCTACGTCGGGAAAATAGCCAATCGCGGTTTCCGGCATGCCGAGCCGTGAGCGCTCGGTCAGCAGGCGGATGCTCGCGCCTTGCGCCAGCCCCATGCCGCCGCCCAGTACAAAGCCGTCCATCAGCGCCAGGATTGGTTTCGGGTAGGCATGGATGTAGGCATCGAGGTCGTATTCTTCGGTGAAGAAGGTTTCCGGCTCGTGGTGGCGGCCAGCCAGATAGTTGTCATACATGTAGCGGATGTCGCCGCCGGCGCAGAACGCGCGTTCACCGGTGCCGCGCAGCAGCACCGCCTCGACCTGGGCGTCGCTTGCCCAGCTTTCCAGCTGACGCTGCAGCAGGCGCACCATCTCCAGATTCAGTGCGTTCAGCCCGGCTGGACGGTTGAGGGTGAGCTGGCCAATACGGCCCCGGCGCTCAATCAGCACCAGCGGGGCGGTTGTCTCCGACATACGAGTCTCCATCAGGCGAAACAGTGGCGCGACAGAAGGGCGTGGCCGCGCAGCGAGATATCGAGCCGCAGTATAGGGGAGTGGGTAGGGGAGAAAAATGCGCGAGAGGCAGGGCCTGACAGCATGAATGTCAGGCAATAAAAAAACCGCTGATCGGGGTTAACCAATCAGCGGTTTTGAACCTGGTTGCGGGGGCAGGATTTGAACCTACGACCTTCGGGTTATGAGCCCGACGAGCTACCAGACTGCTCCACCCCGCGTCAGAGGTCGCCATTCTACGGATTCACGGATGGCTGTCAAGCAATTGAACGAAAAAGATTTTTTTATTTTCGCGGAATCAGTTTTCGAGGCCCTTCACACTCGGCTGCGGGTTGCTGACGGTGTAGCGTCCGTTGTCCGCATCGCGGCTGACACAGGCCATGGCGACGTCCGGATCATGGGTGAAAACCAGCCTGCCGTTAACCGCAATCAGACTGTCGAGCAGGGCTTCCTTTTCCTCGATCAGGGTTTCCGGGAAGCGGTCGTAGCCCATGGTGATCGGCAGGTGCACCCAGGGTGCGCCAGGGATCAGGTCGCCCGGAAACACCACCGGGCCGTCGGGCATGTCGATGATCGGGATCATCAGGCCCGGCGTGTGGCCGTCACTGAAACGCAGGCGCCAGTCTGGACCGAGGGTCTTCGATTTCTTGCCGTCGTCGACCAGCTCCAGACGACCGCTGTCTTCCAGCAGGGTCAGCAGCTCAGGAATGAACGAGGCCTGATCACGTGGGTGTGGCCGCCGCGCCCGTTGCCAGTGACGCTGGCCGGTGACAAAGGTGGCGTTGGGGAACAGCAGCTGCGCCGGCTGGCCTTCCTGCCAGGCGCTGAGCAACCCGCCAGCATGGTCGAAGTGCAGGTGGGTGAGCACCACCACGTCGATGTCGGCGTCGGTCAGGCCAATCTCGGCCAGGCTGTCGAGCAGTACATGACGGTCTTCGACAACACCGTAGCGGGACTTGAGGTTTGGTGGGAAGAAAGCGCCGATGCCTGTTTCGACCAGAATATTACGGTCGTCTTCCTGCACCAGCATGGCCCGGCAGCTTAGCGCGATCCGATTCTGATCATCGGTTTCGACCCAGCGGGACCAGAGGGCCTTGGGCGCGTTGCCGAACATGGCGCCGCCATCCAGGCGTTGACTGTTGCCTTCCAGTGTCGTGATTGTGCGCATGGCTGATCAATCCTGTGTTGGGTGTATGGAAGAGGCGACTTTGGGGTCGCCTCTCGTCCGGCATCAAAGGTTAAAGGTGTAGCCGATGATCACGCGGTTTTCGTCGATGTCGCTGGCGAAGGTGCTGCGATAGGTTGCGTTGCGCCAGTGCAGCGAGAGGTTCTGCAGCGGGCCGCTCTGCACGGTATACATCAGATCGCTGTTGCGTTCCCATTCGCGGCCACGACTATTCGCGAGCTCGATATTGCTGCCATGGGTATAGCGATTCATCAGCTTGAGGCCGGGCAGGCCCAGCTCGGCAAAGCTGAAGTCGTGGCGCAGTTGCCAGCTGCGCTCATCGCGGTTGGCAAAGTCGTTGATCTGCACCAAATGCGTGAGGAAGGGGTCGGTGCCGCTCAGGTAGGCAAAGCCGGTGTGGCCTTCCATCTGCTGATAGCTGCTGGTGAACTTGTGCATGCCCGCTTGCCACGACAGGGTGGCGCTGCTCATGCGGTTGTCGATGTTGCTGCGGCCTGCGTCGTTGCTGTCGGCATAACGCAGGTTCAGCGCCAGTGTGCCAGCGCCCAGCGGCTGACTGTGGTTGAGCACCAGATAGTGCTGGCGGTAGATTGACTGCAGCTCGCCGTAGTGATAGCTGAGCTTGGTCGCGTCGCTGACTGCCCAGTTGGCGCCGGCAAAGTCGAAGGCATCGCTGTCCTGCCTGCCGGTCACCACCACGTTGCGGGCGCCGCCCTGTACCGGGCGCATGTCCTGATAGTCGGATGAGTCGCGCAGGTTGATGGCATCAAAGCGGCCGAGTTCCAGCTGCAGGCTGTCGCTGCCCTGTGCCTGCAGCCAGCCACCGCGGAAGCTTTGCGGCAGCAGGCGGCTGTCGTTGTGCATGGCCACCGGCAGCGTCGGGATCAGGGTGCCGACGCGCAGCAGGTGTTCATCCAGCTTGAGTTTCGCGGTCAGGCCGAGTTCGCTGTATTCGTCCATCGCGCGGCTCTCACTGGTGTCGCGCTTGAGGATGCCGGTGCCGGTGCGATCAGGACTGGAGTCCAGCTTGATGCCGAGCAGGCCGATGGCGTCCAAGCCTAAGCCCAGGCGGCCTTCGGTGTAACCGGACTGCCAGTAGGCGCGCACGCCCTGCGCCCATTCGTCGGCCTTGCTCTGGGCCGCGTTGCTCTGGCGGAAGTCGCGGTTGAAGTAAAAGTTGCGCAGCTCGACACGGCTCTGGGCGTCATCGATAAAGGCAGCGCTGGCCGGCGTCGCAAGTGCGGCGGAAAGGGCGGTCAGCAGGAAAGCAGGGATCTTTTTCATTGCGTGTGTCTCTTGTTTTTATCGATCAGTCAGCGGTTTCGGCGTCGGTTTTCTGGTCCGGATGGGCACTGCGGAAGCTCAAGAGGTGGGTGCGCTCAATCAGCAGATACAACACCGCGCCGGTGGCCAGGCCCCAGCCCGCGCCGTAGACGGCCAGTACTACGCCCATTGTGCCGGCCACGCCGCGCTCGGCGTTGTTACCCAGCTGCTCAAAGCCGACCATCAGGCAGATGTAACCGGTCAGTACCAGGGTCAGCGACAGGGCAATCGGCAGCACCGGCTGGAAGAAACTCACCAGCGGCAGCATGAACAGCGCGATGAAACCGGTGATCCAGAAGGTGCCTGCGCCGCTGTAGATGGAGTCCATCGCCTTGCGGCCGTACTTGTAGCGCTCGGCCATGGTCGCGGCGACAGCAGTCCAGATCGGGCCGGCCAGACCGGGGTAGGGAGCAAAGAAGGCGTGCAGGGCGTTGCGGATGGCGGTGACCAGATGCACGCGGTCGACGTTGTTCTCGATCACTTCGTCCGGGCGCAGTTCATCGGCGCGCTGCATCAGCGACTGGCCGACGATGATGTCGCCAAAGGCGATGATGTAGGCAATCACGGCAGTCGGTACGGCCAGCATGAAGACCTTGGCATCGGGGATGCCGACGGTGAATGGCAGGTAGTTCCACATCTCACCGAAGGCCGGTGCGGTAATGCCCCAGCGCACATCCGGCATTTTGTACTCGCCAACGCCAATCCCGACCACAATGGCGATCAGCATGCCCGGCACCATGCCGTAGTTGACGATCTTGCGCATCAGCGGCAGCCGGTCGGTCAGGCCTTTGAACGAGGCCGAGAACATCAGATACAGGCAGATCAGGGTGCCGAGGGTCAGCGAGATCGGGGTGTTGGCCAGGCGGCCGCCGGCGGAAATCTCACCCATCAGCGCAGCAATACCGGCGCCGATGATGATGCCGCCCTTCATCGAATTGGGCACGATGCGCACCATGGCGCTGCCGAGGCGGGTGATGCCGAGCACGAAGAAGATCAGGCAGACCAGCAGCTGCAGCGCGAATAGCGCCTGAATCGCCTGCGGGCCCGGTTCGAAGTCGCCGAGAAACAGCAGTACCACAGGAATCGCCGGAGTAATCCAGCCCGGCACCATCGGCACGCCGAGCAACGCGGGCAGCATGAAACCGACGCCGCAGACCACCACGTAGGCCAGCGCTACGTCGTAGGGCAGGCCGAGGTATTTTTCCAGCAAGGGGATCATGCCGAGGCTGACCACGAACATGATCAACGCCTGCAGCATCTCGGCGGTTTCCCACCGATAGTGGACGAACGGCAGACGAATCTTGAACGGGCCGCAGGCCCAGAACGGTTGCTCCGCGCCATCGGCGCGCTTGAAAATTTGCATGAGTAGCTCCGCCAGCCGGGTAGAACCGGGCTGCTTGTTGTTTTTGTCGAATGTTTTCAGGCGAGCGGGTTTGACCGGGCGTTCACCAGCGACCTCCGGGCGGGTAAGGCGCGGAGGTGGCAGTGATCAAGCGGTTAACCCCGGTTTGTACAGGTGCTCAGAGCGCCTTAGCCCAGTCACGCAGTACGAACTTCTGGATCTTGCCGGTCGAGGTTTTCGGCAATTCGGTGAAGATTACCGTCTTGGGAACCTTGAATCCGGCAAGGTGCTGGCGGCAGAAGGCGATGATGTCTTCGTGGCTGACATCGTGGTCGCGGCGCCGGGTAACAAAGGCGCAGGGCGTTTCACCCCACTTCTCGTCCGGACGGGCGACCACCGCGGCTTCCATGACCGCAGGGTGTTTGTAGAGGGTGTCCTCGACTTCGATGGTCGAAATGTTCTCGCCACCGGAAATGATGATGTCCTTCAGGCGATCCTTGATCTGCACGTAGCCGTTGGGGTGGCAGACGGCGAGGTCGCCCGTGTGGAACCAGCCGCCGGCAAACGCCTCGGCGGTCGCTTCCGGATTCTTCAGGTAGCCCTTCATCACGGTGTTGCCGCGCATAAAGATCTCACCGATGGTTTTGCCGTCTTTCGGTACCGGTTTGAGGGTATCGGGGTTGGCGACCATCACCCCTTCCAGCGTGGTGTAGCGCACGCCCTGATGGGATTTGAGTTCGGCGCGCTCGTCCAGCGTCAGTTCATCCCACTCGCTGTGCCAGGCACACACGGTTACCGGGCCATAGACTTCGGTCAGGCCGTAGGTATGGGTGATCTGGATGCCCATGTTTTCGACCGCACCGATGACCTTGGCCGGCGGCGCAGCGCCGGCAACCATCGCCTTGACCGGATGATCAATAGCCGCCTTGGCCGATTCCGGCATGCTCGCCAGGGCGTTAAGCACGATCGGCGCGCCGCACAGGTGGGTGACCTGATGTTCGTGAATCAGGTGCAGGATCTTCTGCGGATCGACCCGGCGCAGGAACACATGCACACCGGCCATCGCGGTGATGGTCCAGGGATAGCACCAGCCGTTGCAGTGGAACATCGGCAGGGTCCACAGGTAGACCGGGTGCATACCCATGCCCCAGGTCATCTGGTTGCCGATCGAGTTCAGGTAGGCGCCGCGGTGGTGGTAGACCACACCCTTCGGGTTGCCGGTGGTGCCGGAGGTGTAGTTCAGGGTAATGGCCTGCCACTCATCGTCGGGCCAGTGCCATTCGAATTCGGGATCGCCTTCGGCAAGGAAGGCTTCGTAATCGAGATCGCTCAGGGCTTCGCCTTCGCCGTACTCCGGATCGTCGACATCGACCACCAGAATGGGTCGTTTGATCAGCTCCAGGGCCTGACGGATGACCCCATGGAACTCGCGGTCGGTGATCAGCACACGGGCTTCGCCGTGGTCGAGCATGAAGGCAATGGCTTCGGCGTCGAGGCGTACGTTCAGGGTGTTGAGCACCGCGCCGATCATGGGTACACCAAAGTGGCATTCCAGCATGGCCGGGATATTCGGCAACATGGCGGCAACGGTATCGCCCTGACGAATACCCCGACCATGCAGCGCAGAGGCCAGACGACGGCAGCGCTGGTAGGTTTCCTGCCAGTTGCGGCGCAGGCTGCCGTGGATAACAGCGGGGTAGTTGGGGTAGACCGCAGCGGTGCGTTCGATGAATGACAGCGGCGAGAGGGCCATGTGGTTGACGGCAGCGGGAGCCAGACCTTCCTGATAGATCGTCATGACGGAACCTTCTTGTAGTTATCGATGGCGTCAGCGAGCAGTGCAGACGTCTCGGAATAATCATCTGGCCGGTCTGGGTGGGACCGGCGTATTCTCATCAGGGTGATTTATATAGATGTTTTCAAAATTATGGAATGTGTACCAAGGTATTATGGGTGTTTTACTATATGGTGAGCGATGAGTGATTCACTGCCGACGTTGCACGGTCTGCTGCTGGCTGATCCGTTGCCGATGATGCTGGTCAGCGCTGCGGGCGAGCCCATGTTCCGCAACACCGCTCTGCTGCAACTGCAGGCCGACAATGCTGATCTGAGCGCCTGGCTGCCGCACAATCACGCGGAACTGGTGGTGGCTGCTGCTCAGCAGCAGCGTGCGATCGAAGATGTGCACACTCGTTGTGGTAGTCGCCATCTGCTGTGGAGCTACATTCCGCTGGTGGAGACGGCGCAGGTCTGGGTGCGCGGTCGCGATGCCACCCGCTGGTTGCAGCATCAGCAGGAAGCCACGGTTGCCCGCCGGCTGTATCACCTGATCATCGAAAACACCACCGACCTGATTTCCCGTCACCGCCCTGACGGCCGTTTTATTGATGCGTCGCCTGCGTCCTGGACGCTACTGGGTGTGTGGCCTGAGCAACTGCGCGGTGAGCGGCTCGATAGTCTGTTTCATCCTCAGGAGCGTGAGGCGTTGCTGATGCGTTTTCGCAGCGCGCTCGAGCAGGACGGCTACCTGACGTACAGCTATCGGATTCGCCATGCCAGCGGCGAGTACCGCTGGTTTGAAACGGCCAGTCGGGCGATTCGCGAGACCTACACCGGCGAGGTGGTAGAGGTTATCAGTGTCTCGCGTGACATTACCGAGCGATTACAGAGCGAAGAGCATAACCGCCGCCTGCAGGATGAGCTGGCCCACGCCGCGCGCCTGGCCACTCTGGGCGAGCTGGCCTCGGGTATCGCCCACGAGTTGAATCAGCCGCTGGCGGCGATTCTCAATTACGCCGGGGCCAGTCAGCGCTACCTTGCGCAGCTGAACAGCAGTGAGCCGGAAGCCGAGCGGGTTGAACACGGGTTAGCGCGGATCAGCGAACAGGCCGAGCACGCGGCGGCGGTGATTCGTCGGCTGCGCGGTTTTCTGCGCAAGGGCACGCGCCGGCTACAGCAGGTTGATGCGGCTGCATTGGCACATGAAGCGGTCGGCTTGTGCGCGTGGGAGGCTGCACAACACCAGGTGCAGATCGTCGAGCATGCGGCGGCGGGGTTGCCGAAGCTGCAGGTCGACCCGATTTTGCTGCAGCAGGTTTTGCTGAACCTGCTGCGCAATGCCATCGACGCCAATCGCGAGCATCACCCCGAGCAAAGCTCGCAGGTGCAGTTGCGTATCGAGGCGCAGGATGGGCAGGTTTGTATTGATGTGATTGATCAGGGTGCGGGTGTCAGTGCCGAGGCGCGCGCCCAGTTGTTCGTGCCGTTTTACACCAGCAAGGCCGATGGTTTGGGCTTGGGGCTGTCCATGAGTCAGGGTATCGTAGAGGGCTTTGGCGGCAGCCTCGATGCGCTGCCTGCCGAGTCCGGTGGTTTGTGCCTGAGATGCCTGCTACCGGCTGTGTCAGCTTAAGGATTGCAATGCCAGAACACCCACAACAACTGGTTTACGTGGTCGATGACGATCAGGGCATGCTGGACTCGACAGTCTGGCTGTTCGAGTCCATGGGCCTCAAGGCGTTGCCGTTCACTAGCGGCCAGAGCTTCCTTGATGCCTGCGATCCGGTCGCTGCGGCATGCGTGCTGCTCGACGTGCGTATGCCCGGCATGGGCGGATTGGCGGTGCAGGATGCGATGCGAGAGCGAGGCATTGCGCTGCCGGTGATCTTTGTCAGCGCTCACGCCGATGTGCCGATCGTCGTGCGGGCCTTTCGTGGCGGCGCGGTCGACTTTATCGAAAAGCCCTACAACGAGCAGCTGCTGCTCGACAGCGTTCAGCGCGCGCTCAACCAGCGCCCGGGTGTGGCTTCAGCGCACGCCCCGGAGGTGCAGCAGCGTCTGGACAGGCTTACCCCGCGGGAGCAGGATATCGTGCTACCGTTGGTGCAGGGCTTCAGCAATCGCGAGATCGCCGAACAGCTCGGGGTCAGCGTGAAGACGGTTGACCTGTATCGCTCGCGGGTAATGAAACGCATGCAGGCCGATAGCCTGCCGGCACTGGTCGGCATGCTGGTTGGGCTGGGAATCGTTGATCCATTTACCCTGCAGCCGCTGCGCGATCTGCGCAGCTGAAAAGACACATGGACGTATGGTTTTGTGCCAGGAGGGTGACAGATAAAAAAATGACGTCATAATGACATCACTGGTTGAGATAAGCCGACCGCAGCCTGGCTGAGGAAAGCAAAACAATAAAAAGGATCTCACGGGTGCACACAGTTACGACCAATTACGCTCTGAGTGGTTGGCGCGGCGAGTTTGTCGACGCCACGACCGAGCAAGCCTATCGCAAACACAGCGAGGCGGAGTCCGCCCGTTCCTTGCGTCGTGCCCTGCTGGTTTGGGCCGCGCTGGTGGTGTTGTTTGGCCTGATTGATTACCCGGTTCTCGGGCACGGTTACGATTTCCAACTTTTATTCGGGTGGCGCCTGGCCACTGCGTTTGTATTGCTCCTGCTCTACTGGCAACTTCGCCGCAATCCCTCGTTGGTCAGTGATGGTTACGCTGTAACTGCCGCTGAGGTGTTCGGCAGCGTGCTGTTCTTCATGCTCTATTTCCTGCGTCACGATATGGTCAGCTGGGTGATTGGTGTGGTTGCCATTGCCCTGCTGGCGCTATTCATGTTTGTCCCTAACCGGGTTCACCTGTCGTTGATGGCGGCAACCTTTCTGAGCGGCGGCATGATGGTGTGCGTAGCCGCACGGGGCTTGGGGATCGACAAGGTCATCGGGCTCGGATTCATCCTTGCGCTGCCGACTGCGGTCGGCTTTTTTACCGCGCTGCGCTGGCAACTGGCCCAGCGGCGGCAGTATGTGTTGCTGATGCGCGTGGTCAGCAGCAATCGGGAGCTGCAGGACGAAATCAAACGGCGTGAGGCGCTGGAGGCGGAACTCAAGCGCCAGGCCACCACCGACCCACTGACCGGCCTGTTCAATCGCCGTCAGTACGAAATGCTGTTCCAGCGCGAGCGTGAGCGTTGCGTTCGGCTAGGTCAGGAAATGACCCTGTGCGTGATGGATCTGGACCATTTCAAACGCGTTAATGATCAGTACGGTCATGATGCCGGCGATGCGGTACTCAAGCACGTCGCGCAGCACCTGTCCTGCGCCTTGCGTCACTCGGACATTGTCGGCCGTTTTGGTGGCGAGGAGTTCATTCTGATCCTGCCCGATACCGGTCTCGAGCAGGCGGTTGCGGTACTCAACCGGCTGCGCGAGGAGCTGGCTCAGACACCAGTGCCAGTCCGCGGTCAGCTGCTGCCGGTCAGCGCTACCTTCGGCGTTACCATGGTGCAGCCGAGCGACACCGATCTGGAGGCGACCATCCGCCGGGCTGACGTCGCCCTCTATGAAGGCAAGGGTGCAGGACGCAATCGGGTAATGACTGCCTGATCGGTTACACTGGCAGCCTCATTTTCCGCCTCGCCGGTTCGGGTTGTCCGTGCGCAAGATCATTCACGTTGACTGCGATTGCTTCTACGCCGCCATTGAAATGCGCGACGACCCGCGCCTGCGCGGCCGCCCGCTGGCGGTTGGCGGTGATCCGGGCAAGCGTGGTGTGATCGCGACCTGCAACTACGAAGCCCGCGCTTATGGGGTGCGTTCGGCGATGGCTTCGGCCTATGCCAAGAAGCTATGCCCTGAGTTGTTGATCGTGCCGGGACGGATGTCGGTTTACCGTGAGGTTTCACAGGCCATTCAGGCCATCTTTGCCGATTACACGCCGCTGATTCAGCCCCTGTCACTGGACGAAGCCTACCTGGATGTTTCCGACAGCCCGGCCTGCCGCGGCAGCGCGACCCTGATCGCCAAGGAAATCCGTCAGCGGGTGCGCGACACGCAAGGCATCACAGTGTCGGCCGGGGTAGCGCCAAACAAGTTTCTTGCCAAAATCGCCAGTGACTGGAACAAGCCGGACGGGCTGAAGGTGATCCTGCCGGATCAGGTCGAGGACTTTCTGCGTGATCTGCCGGTGTCGCGCCTGCATGGTGTCGGGCGCAAGACCGCCGAGCGGCTGCAGCGCCTTGGCGTTGATGTCTGCAGCGAGCTGCTGCCCTGGCGCAAGCAGGATCTGGCTCGCGAGTTCGGCAGTTTCGGTGAGCGGTTATGGGAACTGGCGCGCGGGATCGATGAGCGCCCGGTGGTGGTCGAAAGCCGTCGGCAGTCGGTCAGCGTCGAGAATACCTACGAACATGATCTGCCTGATCTGAATGCATGCCTTGCGGCATTGCCACCGTTGCTGGACAAGCTGGCCGAGCGTATCGGCAGGCTGGAAGGCAGTTATCGGGTCAGCAAGCCGTTCATCAAACTCAAGTTTCACGACTTCACCCAGACCACGCTTGAGCAGGCCGGGGCGCCGATTACCCCGGCCGGCTACGCCGAGCTGTGTACCCAGGCGTTTGCCCGTGGCAACTGTGCGGTGCGGCTGATTGGCGTGGGCGTGCGGCTGGACAGCAGTCACGCCCAGCTGGGTGAACAGCTCAGGCTGTTTTAGCGCGCCTCTCTGGTGCACTTCGGGCACAAGTGGTTGTCGCCGCGCGGCTGCCAGCCCAGCTCGCTGATGCGTACCACGGCCTTGGCGGTGCGGGCGGTGAGGTCGTCGCGGTCGGCGGCAAGAAACTCGAACGGCTGCTCGCGACCGCACTCGTCACAGGTAATCGACCAGCCCAGTACGCTCTGACCACGCAGGTCGGGGCCGTGCGCCGAGGCAGTCCACTGGCCCGGTGGGTTGATCAGATAGCGGATCTTGTCGACCACTAGGCGCATTGGCAGGTCTTTGCTGCCCTTGACGGTGCAGATCAGTTGGTCGCCGGACTGCACACCACCACCCTGGCCGGTGACCTGAAACAGCCCTGCACCCAAGGTGCGGCATTCGATCAGAGTGTGGGACGGGTTCAATGCCGTGCGGCGAAAGTCGTGTTCTGCCATGGGTAGGGCTCGCTGGTCAGTGGGGCGCGCATGATAACACCTGAGTGTAGCGGCATATCACCCGCATCACTGATGGTCGGTGCGGGGCTGGCCAGTGATTATTATGGCGCGGTCTTTTTACGTTTTCACAATGAGGAGTTCACATGAGCGTCAAGCAAATGTTCGATCTGAGCGGCAAGGTCGCCCTGATCACCGGTGGCACCAAAGGTCTGGGCCTGCAGATGGCAGAAGCTTTCGGCGAACTGGGCGCCAAGGTGTTCATCAGTGCGCGCAACGCTGCCGAGATCGAAGCGGTCGTCGCTGAACTGAAGAGCCAGGGTATCGAAGCAGCGGGTATCGCCTGTGACCTCGGCAAGCTGGACAGCAATCCGGTCAAGACGCTGGTCGACGCCTGTGAAGCGGCTTTCGGCACCGTTGACGTACTGGTCAACAACGCCGGCACTACCTGGGGCCAGCCGGCGGAAGAGCACAGCTACGAAGGCTGGCAGAAGGTCATGACGCTGAACGTGGATGTCTGCTTCCTGGTTGCCCAGGAAGTGGCGCGCCGTTTCATGATCCCGCGCAAGTCCGGCAAGATCATCAACATTGCGTCCATCGCTGGCTTCAAGGGTAACCGTGCCAACTCCGGCGTGTTCACCTCTGCCTACAACACCTCCAAGGCCGCTGCGATCAACCTGACGCGCGCGCTGGCAGGTGAGTGGGGCCGTTACAACATCAACGTCAACGCCATCTGCCCTGGCTACTTCCCGACCAAGCTGGCAAAAGGTTTGGACAAGGTCAGCGAGATGATCAAGGAAGGCACTCCGCTGGGTCGTATCGGTGGTGACGAAGACATCAAGGGCGCGGCAGTCTTCTTCGCGACCGAAATGTCCCGCCACGTGACCGGTCAGGCCATGGCGGTCGACGGCGGCAACTCGGTAGTCTGATGCAAGAGGGCGGCCGCGCTATGCCGTGGTCGCCCTTGGCCTCTCTCGCAGCCCTGCTTAGCTCAGCCCCTGGGCCAGAGCTCGGGCGGCAGCTTCTACTTCGCTGCGATGGTCCCGTTCCAGGGTTTCCATTAATCGCAGATGCAACTTGCGCTCGGCGCGGCTCAGATCCTTCCAGGCCTGATGGGTGGGAATGTGCGCGGTCTGATCGTAAATCCGCTCGAAGATGGTGACATCCAGATCTTCACGACGCTCGCCCTGATAGTTGTCCAGCAGAACCTTGATACGAATCGCACCCTCGATGGTCGGCACCTGACCGTCCAGAAGACTTTGGGCGATGATGCGAATATCTCCGCTCAGGCGGTCGTTGCGGGCTTCCAGTGCCTTGGCTCGGGCTTCGTCCTGCTGCCATACCTTGCGCCACAGTGTCCAGGCGTAGGCCGCCAGCGCCACAATGATGAGAATGCCGGCGCCAATCAGCCAGTAGTGATTTTGCATGCTTTTCAAAAACTCAGTTGTGAGGGATCCAGAGTCCCGGCTTCGTGCAGATTGATGCTGGGTGCCAGCCACAGACCGGTGCGGATATTGCCGTCGATACGGTAATCGACCGGTTGCTGTTTATCCACCAGCTTGATCAGGTCGGCCAGATGGCGCCAAAGGTTGGAGCGTACATCCAGCTCGAAGTAGGAAGAGCCGTAGGCCGGGACATCAAAGCGGTTGTCGCTAACGCCGGTGGCCAGCTTCATGTCATTGAGGTAGACCTGATAGTACATGCCGCGGATTGGCAGCACGCGATCATTCGGATTATCGACCCGCAGCTTGAGCCGAAAGGATTGCTCCCAGAGATTGGATTTGAGCATCTCGACATTCGCCAGGCGGACCTCTGGCTTGGTGTAGGACGGGCTGAAAACAGCGCAACCGTGCAGCAGTACGCAGCAGAACAGCGTTATTACCCCTAGCATCCGCGCTTTCATCGCGTCCCCTCTCCCCATGCAGGCTGCTTTGTGTGTGGAGTTGTCGCGCAGCCTGGACCATACTTTACCCCTGATTTACGTACAGGGAGTGACAAGATGACCCGTTTCGAGGTGGTTTTTCAAGGCCAGGTGCAGCAAGGCGCTGCGCCGGAGCAGGTGCGGGCGAATGTCAGCAAGCTGTTTCAGGTCTCGGGAGCCCAGCTGGACGCGCTGTTCTCCGGTCGCCGCATCGTGATCAAGCAGGGGCTGGATCAGGTGGCCGCCGAGAAATACCGCATTGCGCTGGAGCGTGCTGGCGCGCAGTGCAGCATTGTGGCCATGGAAGAGGCGGTCGAAGAAACCGTGATCGCTGAACCCGCTCCCGCTCCCCAGCCGGTGGCCGCGCCTCAACCGGCTGCTGCCGAGCCGGCAGCGCCGTCGACCTCGGGTCGGGTGATCCCGCGAGATGAATACATGGCTGCGTTCAGCGATGTCGACGCACCGGATTTCGGCATTGCTCCGCTCGGTGCCGACATGCAGGACGAATACAATCCGCATACGGAGTTGCCAATTGATCTGTCCGCCTTGAGCCTTGCGCCGGTCGGCAGTGATATGGGCGAGATCAAGCGGGATCAGGCCACCGAGGTGCCGAATATCGACCACCTGAAGTTGGCCGACGACTGAGACGGGTGCCTGGGGCAGTATCAGACTGCCCCGGTGAGTACCGAACCGTCCTCGTGTTTTCTCCATAAAATGCGGACTCTTTCGAGTTCTGCTGCTTTTTCAACTGTCATCGCCTTCTCCTGTCCCTAAGCTGTGTCCCAGCGTTGGCCGCTTCGGCGGCTCGCGCTGCATGGATCGCACAGCAAGGAACAAGGATGTTCTCTCCAGCAAACCAGGCGCACTTTGCGCTGCATATCGACGGCGTCGAACATGATTTCAAGGTGCTCGAGTTCACCGGTGTGGAGCGACTTAACCAGCCCTACACCATTGAGCTGACGCTAGTAAGCGAGCAACCCGATATCGATCTCGGCAGTCTGTTGCATCGGCCTGCCTGGCTGGACGCCGGCCTGGAGAACGGCCTGCACGGCTTTATCAACCAGTTGACCCAGGGCGAGTCCGGTCGTCGGCTGACCCGCTACCTGCTGCGGCTTGGGCCTCAGCTGAGCTACCTCGAACATCGCACCAATCAACGCATCTTTCAGCACAAGACAGCCGAGCAGATCATCGCTTGTGTAATGCAGGAGCACGCCATGCACAGTGATACCTGGCGCTTCAATCTGAACGCTGAGCTTCCCGTGCGCCGCTACTGCACGCAGTACGACGAAAGTGATCTGCACTTCATTCAGCGGCTATGCGAAGAGGAGGGGCTGCACTTTCATTTCGAGCACAGCCGGCAGGGTCATGAATTGGTGTTTGGGGACGACCAGACCAGTTTTCCCCAACTGTCTCCGATCGGCTTCAGCCAAGGCTCCGGCATGGTCGCCGATCAGCCGGTGGTCAAGCGCTTCAGTCTGACTGCCGCTACGCGACCGGACCGGGTCAGTCGCCGTGACTACAACTTCGAAAAGCCGCACCTGAGTCTGGAAGCTGAAGCGCAATTGCAACGCCAGTCAGCCCAGCCGGCGCTGGAAGACTACGACTATCCCGGCCGCTTCGGCGATCGTGAGCGCGGTAAACAGCTCAGCCAGATTCAGTTGCAACGCCACCGCAGTCATCAACTGGAAGCGCGTGGCGAGTGTGATCGGCCGGATCTGCGCAGTGGTCACTTCCTGTCGCTGACGGGGCATCCGCGTGACGATTGGAATGATCTTTGGTTGCTGACAGAGGTGCATCACCACGGCAAGCAACCGCAGGCGCTGGAAGAGTCGATAACCAGCAACGCAAGCGCCGCGGATGGGTTTGTTCAGGGATATCGCAATCGCTTCATTGCTACACCGTGGCAGGCAATCTGGCGGCCACCACTGGAGCACCCAAAACCGCGCATCGCTGGCAGCCAGAGTGCTGTTGTGACCGGGCCGGCAGGCGAAGAGATCCATTGCGATCAACATGGGCGGGTGAAAGTCCAGTTTCACTGGGATCGCGAAGCGCAGGCCGACGAGCACACCAGTTGCTGGCTGCGCGTGGCCACCGGCTGGGCCGGAGACCGCTACGGCACTGTCGCGATTCCGCGCATTGGGATGGAGGTGCTGGTCAGCTTCCTCGAAGGCGACCCGGACCAGCCGCTGATCACCGGCTGCCTGTATCACGCTGAACACGTCCCGCCGGTTGAGCTGCCTGCGCACAAGACCCGCAGTGCCTTCAAAAGCCTGAGTTCGCCCGGTGGCGAGGGCTACAACGAACTGCGCATTGAAGACCGCAAAGGGGCAGAGCAGATCTACATCCACGCCCAGCGCGACTGGGATCAACGCATCGAGCACGATCAGCGTGTGCACGTTGGCAACGAACGGCACGAGCACACTGTCGCCAATCACTACAGCGAGTGCCAGGCTGAATTGCATCGCACTGTCCACGGTGATCGTCTGACCGAGCTGAAGGCCAGCGACCATCTAAGCATCAAGGGGAGCCAGCACAGCCGCATCGAACAGCGCCTGTTGATTGATGTCGGGCAGGAGGCTCATCTCGCCAGCGGTCGCAAGATCGTCCTCGAAGCGGGTATCGAATTGACCATCAAGGCCGGCGGCAGTTTCATCAAACTCGATCCCAGCGGAGTCACCATCAGCGGCCCGACGGTGCGAGTCAATTCGGGGGGAAGTCCGGGTAATGGTACTGGCGCGTCGCCGCGCTTGCCCGGCGACGTAACGGCCGCAGATAGCGGTCAGGCGGGAAACTTGCTGGTGCCGGCGCAGCGTCAGGCGTTGATGCTGAAAAAGCCGTTATGCGCAATCTGTAAAGATCCGGGGTCGGACGTCTGAGCAGGCTTGGGAGCTGATTACTTAGTCTGGTGTCAGGCTTAGCGCGCGCAGCACTGCTTGAACTTGCGCCCCGACCCGCACGGGCAGGGCTCGTTGCGGCCGGCCTTGAATGAATGATTGGGGTCGAGGAAGTACCAACGGCCAGCGATCAGTCGGAAGTCTGAACATTCCCTGTGGGCCTGGGCACTGCCGTCCGGGTCCTGCCAACGGGCGACAAAGGTAACCTGCGCAGTGGTTGCGCCCGGTAGCTCGCTTGCGTTCTCAACCGTTAACCCCTGCCACTGGCTTTGCTCGCTCCACTGCCGCATGGCATCCACCTCCAGCTGCGCCTGCTGCGCGGCGACTGTGGTGGCGATCAGGTAATCAATCAGCCCGAGAGTGTAGGCGCAGTAGCGTGAGCGCATCAGGCGCTCGGCAGTGGGTGCGGCGTTGCCCTGATGGAGTGGCTGACAGCATTCGCCATAGCTATTGCCGCTGCCGCATGGGCACGCGCTGCTGCTGGTAATGGTGGGCTGCATTGCGGTTACCACCAGTATTTGCCGAACATTTCCGGGTTGGCCCAGTACTTGGAGTTCAACCAGTCCGGGACGCTCTTGTACTCGGCCAGATCATAGGCGTAGAGCGTCAGGCTTTGTCCCTCCTGGCTGAACCGCGCGTGGCGCTGCAGAGCGAGGGCGTAGAAGTCGTTCTCTTGCCAGCCGTCGGCGCGGTCGATGTCTACCAGTACGGCAATGCGGCTGGCCGAGAGGTTGCGCAGGCCTGCCAGCAGCTCGGTGGCGGTGCGCTTGTCCAGATGCTCAAGTTGATCAGCGACGATGGCCAGGTCGTAACGCTGGTTGCGCAGCGCGTCAGTCAGTGGCGCGGTATCGGTGCTGCTGACCTGACACTCCGGGTGCTCCTGCAGCCAGGTCTGAACGGCCGGGATCTCGCTGCGGCTGACGCAGAGCAGGCTGGCGGGGCGATAGTGCTGGAGGATGCCCAGCAGGGATGACGTCGGCGTGGCGCTCATCGAAAGACTCAACTGTGAACAGATTTAGCGCAGCAGGGTAGGGGCTGGTTGGTGTTGATGCAAGCGCCGACGGTCCAGCTGAGGGGCGTTGAATGGTATGATCGCCGGCTGATCCGGAGCCCGCATGCTGAACGATGAACTCAAAGGCCAGATCCAGACGGCCTACCGCACCTTTCTGGAAAACAAGTCACTGAAGCCGCGCTACGGTCAGCGGGTGATGATTGCCGAGGTCGCCAAGGTCTTCGGTAACGTTGCGCTGGACGAAGAGGGGCATCGCGATGGTGATCCGGCGGTGGCGGTCATCGAAGCCGGCACCGGTACCGGCAAGACGGTAGCCTATTGTCTGGCGGCCATTCCGATTGCCCGTCACTTGGGTAAGCCGCTGGTGATTTCTACTGCGACGGTGGCGCTGCAGGAGCAGATCGTCCTCAAGGATCTGCCGGATATTCTGCGCAACTCGGGGCTCAAATTCGGCTTCTCGCTGGCCAAGGGCCGCGGTCGTTACGTCTGCCTGGCCAAGCTCGACAACCTGCTGCGCGAAAACCAGTCGATGGCCGATCAGCAGCAGATTTTTGCCGATGACGGCTTCCGCATCGACGTGGATGAGGCCGGGCTCAAACTCTATACGCGCATGGTCGAGGCGCTCGGCGGCAACAAATGGGACGGCGAGCGTGACTCCTGGCCCGAAGCGCTGGAAGATCAGGACTGGTCGCGGCTGACCACCGACCATATCCAGTGCAGCAACCGCCGCTGCGGCCACTTCCAGCAGTGCGTGTTCTACAAAGCCCGCGAAGGTGTGCAGAAGGTCGACGTGATCGTCACCAATCACGATCTGGTGCTCGCCGATTTGGCGCTGGGCGGCGGTGCGATTCTGCCGGATCCGCGTGACTGCCTGTATGTATTCGACGAGGCGCATCACCTGCCGGACAAGGCGATTGGGCACTTTGCCCACCATACCCGCCTGCACGCCACCGCCGAGTGGTTGGATCAGATCGACAAGAACCTGAGCAAGCTGCTGGCCCAGCACCCCCTGCCGGGTGACCTGGGCCGGGTGCTGGAGCAGGTGCCGACCACCGCCCGTGACCTGAAGCCGCATCAGCAGTTCATGCAGCAAGCGCTCGGCGGGGTCGCCGATTTTGCCAGTGCCGAGGATCTGGGCGGCAATATCCGCCCGCAGTACCGCTTTGAGAACGGCGAGGTGCCGGCTGAGTTGTGCGAGATGGGCATGGAGCTGAAGTCCGGCTTTGGCCGCTTGAGCGACCAGCTGCAACGCATCGTTGACCTGCTGAAGGAAGCGATGGACGGTGAAACGACCATCGGCGTCTCCGAGTCCCAGGCCGAGGAATGGTACCCATTGTTTGGCGCCCTGCAGGCGCGTGCCGAGGCCAACTGGACGCTGTGGACTCAGTTCTGCCTGCAGGACCCGGAAGGCAAGCCGCCGACCGCGCGCTGGCTGACGCTGACCGACGGTGGTGACATTGAAGTGCACGTCAGCCCGATTCTCGCTGCCGACACCCTGCGCCAGTACCTCTGGAATCCGGCCTTTGCCGCGCTGGCCACCTCGGCCACCTTGACCGCGCTGGGCAAGTTCGACCGTTTCAGCCACCGAGCTGGTTTGCCGCGCAGCGCCGTCTGTGCGCTGGCGCCCAGCCCGTTCAAACATGGCGAGGCCGGTTTGCTGCGTGTGCCCAATTACGGCGCGGACCCGCGCGACAGCACAGCCCACACAGCGGCGATCATCGAGCACCTGCCGGAGATTCTGGCCGATGAGCGCGGTAGTTTGGTGCTGTTCTCCTCGCGCAAACAGATGCTGGAGGTGTTTGCCGGGGTGCCCGCCGAATTTCGTCAGCGGGTGCTAGTGCAGGGTGATCTGTCCAAGCAGGAGCTGATTCGTCAGCATCGCAAGCAGGTCGATGACAACAAGCCGAGCGTGATCTTCGGGCTCGCGAGTTTTGCTGAAGGGGTCGATCTGCCGGGCAAGTATTGCGAACACGTGGTGATCGCCAAGATTCCCTTTGCCGTCCCGGATGATCCGGTCGAAGCCGCGCTGGCTGAGTGGATCGAGAAGAACGGCGGCAACCCGTTTATGGAAATCGCTGTGCCGGACGCCAGCCTGCGGCTAATTCAGGCTTGCGGCCGTTTGCTGCGTACTGAGAGCGACAGCGGCACGGTGACCGTGCTGGATCGCCGGCTGGTGACCCAGCGCTATGGCAAGGCCATTCTTAATGCGCTGCCGCCGTTCCGCCGCGAGATCGACTGAGCCATCAGCCCGAGCGATGACAGGGCGACAGGCGCACTGATGATGGCTGCCGAGCGTTGATGGCTTCGGTTAAATGGGCAGAAACAAGACAACAAGGACCGCATGATGAGCACTATCCAGGGTTACTTTGATCCCCGTTTCGAGTCGGTACGCGAACTGTTTGCCGAGCAACAGCAGGATGAGCAGGCCCGTGGCGCGGCGCTGTGCGTCACCGTTGGCGGCGACACTGTGTTGGATCTTTGGCAGGGTGTGCGTGACAAGGACAATCAGGCCGTCTGGGAGCAGGACACCTTGGTCAACGTGTTCTCCTGCACCAAGCCCCTCGGCGCTGTTGCGCTGCTGCAGCAGGTGGCGGCCGGCAAGCTGGAACTGGACGCGCCGCTGGCGGCGGTCTGGCCCGAGTTTGCCCAGGCTGGCAAGGAGTCAGTGACCCTGCGGCAGATTTTGAGTCATCGCTCCGGCTTGTCTGCCGTCAGCGAAACCCTGCCACCGGAAGCGTTGTTCGAATGGGACACCATGAGCGCCGCGCTGGCTGCGCAGCAGCCCTGGTGGACGCCGGGCGAACAGCACGGCTATGCGCCGGTGACGTACGCCTGGCTGCTCGGTGAGCCGCTGCGTCGCCTGACCGGCCAGCGCCCGGGGCAGGCGATTGCGAACAGCATTTGTGAACCGTTGGGTATGGACTTCTTCATTGGTGTGCCTGATCAGGATTTGGAACGCATCGCT
Source organism: Halopseudomonas sp. (assembly GCF_038130085.1). Taxonomy (NCBI): domain Bacteria; kingdom Pseudomonadati; phylum Pseudomonadota; class Gammaproteobacteria; order Pseudomonadales; family Pseudomonadaceae; genus Halopseudomonas; species Halopseudomonas sp. The sequence goes on from NZ_JAYPMU010000003.1 coordinate 181,319, forward strand.
TCGGTATCCCGCCTGCGCAATCAGTATGGCGATGAGGGCGCACGTCGCCTGTTTGGCGCCATGGGCCAGCCCGACAGCATGACCGCCAAGGCCTTTGGCAACCCGTCCAGCATGATGACCAGTACCAACCGCCGCGAGTGGCAGCAGGCGGATATTCTGTCTGCCAATGGCACCGGCAACGCCCGTTCGCTGGCGCGCTTTTGGCAGTTGCTGGCGCACGACGGGCAGCTTGATGGCGTTAGTCTGCTTGACGCCGAACTGGTCAAGCAGATGCAACAGGAACACAGCGCAGGTGACGACAATACCCTGCTGTGCCAGACCCGCTTCGGCTTGGGTGTGATGCTGGAGCACGAAGGGCCTGGTGGCAGCTTTGGCATGGGCAAGAACGCCTTCGGCCACCCCGGTGCCGGTGGCTCGCTCGGCTTCTGTGATCCGGACGCCAAGGTTGGTTTTGGCTACGTCACCAACACCATGGGCCCCTACGTGCTGATGGATCCGCGTGCGGTCGCGCTCAGCCAGGCGGTCTATCGCTGTCTGCAGGCGATAGACTGAAAGTCTGCGCTGCATCAATGTGCAGCGCAGCCTGCTTGCTACCATTAACAGAACCTCAGCAGCCGGAAGCAGAATCGATGAAACCCAGTATTGCCGACCTGCGTCGCGACTATACCCGTGACGGACTGACCGAAGCCCAGGCCCCTGTCGAGCCGTTTGCCCTGTTCGGAGAGTGGTTCGCTCAGGCGGTCCAAGTGGAAAGCACCGAGGCCAACGCCATGATGTTGGCAACCGTGGATGGCGAGGGGCAGCCGCACCTGCGTACCTTGCTGCTCAAGGGCTTTGATGAGCGCGGTTTCGTGTTCTTTACCAATTACCAGAGCGCCAAGGGCCAGCAGCTGGCAACTAGCCCGGCTGCGGCGATGACTTTCTGGTGGCACGATCTGGAGCGTCAGGTACGCATCGAGGGTCGTGTCGAGCAGACCAGTGCGGAGGAGTCGGATGCCTACTTCCACAGTCGTCCGGAGGGCAGTCGGCTGGGCGCCTGGGCGTCGCCGCAGAGTCAGGTAATCGCCAGTCGCGAGGTTTTGGAGCAGCGCCTTGGTGCGGTACAGGAGCAATATGCCGACGCTGCAGCGCCGCGCCCACCGCACTGGGGCGGCTATCGTCTGGTGCCTACCCTGGTCGAGTTCTGGCAGGGCCGTCCGAGTCGTCTGCACGACCGACTCTGCTACCGCCTGGTCGACGGCGGCTGGGTGCGCGAGCGACTCGCGCCCTGATAAAACGTTGCTTGCTGCTGTCGCACTTCGGCTTTACGCTGAACTACAACAGCGACGGCAGGAGGCAGCATGGGTAGAGGGGCGTTTCAGCAGAAGGTTGTTGTCATTACCGGTGGCTGCGCCGGTATCGGTCGGGCATTGGCGCTGCGTTTTGCTCAGGCCGGTGCCCATCTGGCGATTCTCGATGTTCAGGAAGAGTCGTTGGTCGCTTTCCGTCAGCAACTGCACGATAAACTCAACGCCGACGTGCTGGCGATCACCTGCGATGTCTCCGATGATCAGGCTTGTGCCGAGGCGATGGCGCAGGTGGTCGAGCGTTTCGGTGGTATCGATCTGCTGATCAACAACGCCGGCATTACCCACCGCAGCGCCTTTGCCGACACCGAGCTGGCGGTGTTTCAGCGAATCATGGCGGTCAACTACTTTGGTGCGCTCAATTGCACCCGTCATGCGCTCCCCAGCCTGCTGGCGCGGCGCGGCCAGGTGATCGTCCTCAGTTCGTTGTCCAGCTTTGCCCCACTGCTCAACCGTAGCGCTTACAACGCCAGCAAACACGCACTGCACGGCCTGTTTGAAACCCTGCGCATGGAAGTGCGCGAGCAGGGGGTCAGCGTCATGCTGGTATCCCCCGGGTTTACCGCGACCGATATTCGCAAGAATGCGTTGGTTGGTGACGGCTCCGTCGCGCAGGCCAATACCGCTATGCCGTTCAAGGTGGCGGCGCCAGCGGATGTAGCGGAAGCGATCTATCAGGGAGCCTGTCGGCGCAAGCGGCAACTCATTCTGTCCAATGTGGACTGGCAGGCCCGGCTGGTTGCGCGCTTCTTCCCGCGCTTGTTCGAGCGCTGGATGGTGCCGCGGCTTTCTGGGATCAAGCCGGCACGCGACTAGGATCTCGGGGCGAACATGATGATGGCCATGCCGGTCAACGCGACGGCTGATCCGAGCAAATCCCAGTTGCTTGGTCGGATGCCGTCGACCCACCACAACCAGAAGATGGCAACTGCGATATAGACCCCGCCATAGGCAGCGTAGACACGGCCGGCTGCGGTGGGGTGCAATGACAGGAGCCAGGCAAAGGCTGCCAGACTGAACGCCGCCGGTACCGGCAGCCAGATCGATTTCCCCTCTCTTAGCCACAGGTAGGGCAGGTAGCAGCCGACGATCTCGGCGAGCGCCGTCACCAAAAAAAGCCCAAGTGTCTTGACCTCGTTCATCCGGACGTTGCCTGTATCCAGGCGAGGACGCCCGCTGCGGCGCGTCGCCCACTGGCAAAGCAGGCGGTCAGCAGGTAGCCGCCGGTGGGCGCTTCCCAGTCGAGCATCTCCCCTGCGCAGAAGACGCCGGGCAGCGCCTTCAACATCAGGTGATCATCCAGCGCATTCTGGCAAACACCACCGGCGCTGCTGATCGCCTCGTCCAGCGGACGGGTGCCTGTCAGGGTGATGGGTAGCGCCTTAATCCCGGCGGCCAGCAGCGAAGGGTCGGCTATAGCCTCCTTGCCGAGGCATTCATGTAGCAGGGCGACTTTTACCCCGTCCAGTCCGGCTTTCTTGCGCAGCAGGTTGCTTAAGCTCTGGCCCTTGCGTGGCTGGCTTAGGGCCTGCTGCAGCTGCGTCTGGGTGTGATCTGGCGCCAGATCCAGTATGAGCTCCGCCTCGGCGCCGGCTTCCAGCTGCTCGCGAAGGGCGGCGGACAGGGCATAGATCAGGCTGCCTTCCAGGCCGTCGTGGGTGAGGATGGCCTCGCCGCGACGGCTGATGGTTTCCCCAACTGAGCTGTGGGTGCTGGCGATGATCTGCTTGAGCGGTTGCCCGCCAAAGCGCTCGGTGAGAAACGGACTCCAGCCGCAGATAAACCCGCAGTTGCTGGGGCGCAGTGAGCGCATATTAACGCCACGCGCGCTGAGCAGCGGCGCCCAGCTGCCGTCCGAGCCCAGTCTTGCCCAGCTGCCGCCGCCCAGTGCCAGCAGGGTTGCTGTTGCGGTTGCGCGGGTCTCGCCGCCTGGCGTATTGAAGTGCAGCGCGCCGGTGTCATCCCAGCCCAGCCAACGATGGCGAGTGCGCAGGCGCACGCCCTGCTCACGCAGGCGCTTGAGCCAGGCGCGCAGCAGCGGGGCGGCTTTCATGTCGGTCGGGAATACGCGGCCGGAGGTGCCGACGAAGGTATCGATGCCCAGGCCGTGGATCCAGCTGCGTAGTGCATCCGCGTCGAACTCGGTCAGCCACTCGCCAACCCATGGCGAGGCTTCGCGGTAGCGCGACAAAAAGGGCGCGGCCGCTTCCGAATGGGTGATATTCATGCCGCCGACTCCGGCGAGTAGAAATTTGCGCCCGACCGAGGGCATGGCGTCGTACAGATCGACCGCAAGCCCTGCCGCAGACAGCACTTCGGCGGCCATCAGGCCAGCCGGGCCACCACCGATGATGGCGATGGTGCGGGTGTCGGCGGAGGAAGTGTTGGTCATGGTGCAATCCTGAATGCTGGGCGCGCAGTTTAGCCCAATCCGCGCTGATACCAAATCTGTGCGGCGCTGTGATGGAGGATGCCATGGCGACGGGCGAGGGCGTCTCGGTCTTGGTCGTAACCGCCGCCGATCACCGCACAGACCGGGATGTCGCGGCCAAGGCAGCTGTCGATCACCAGCCGGTCGCGGTCGGCGATGCCCTGGTCAGTCAGATGCAGATAACCGAGCGCGTCGTGCTGGTGGACATCGACTCCGGCGTCGTACAGCACCAGGTCCGGCTGGTATAGCGGCAACAGGTAATCGAGTGCCTGCTGCAGGGTATGCAGATAGCCTTGATCCTCCAATCCGCGCCGCAGGGGGATGTCCCAGTCGCTGGTTGCCTTGCGTGCCGGGAAGTTTTTTTCGCAGTGCAGCGATACGGTGATGGCTGCATCGACGTCCTGCAGAATGCGCGCGGTGCCATCACCCTGATGGACGTCGCAGTCCAAGATCAATACACGCTCGACGCGCCCGCTGGCCAGCAGCGACAGGCTGATGATCGCCAGATCGTTAAAGATGCAGAAGCCAGAGGCGAAATCCCGGTGGGCGTGGTGGGTGCCGCCGGCCAGATGGCACGCCAGGCCGTGACGCAATGCCAGCTCCGCAGCGAGTAGCGAGCCGCCGACGGCACGGGTGGTGCGCGCCACCAGCGCTTCGCTCCAGGGTAGACCCATGCGGCGCAGGGCGGTCGCATCCAGTGCGTTGTCGTGGAAGCGGTCCACGTAATCGGTGTCGTGGGCCAGGGCCAGAAGTTCGCGACTGCAGCGCTCAGGGCTGTGCAGGTTGTGGTCGTGCAGCAGGCCTTTGGCGCGCAGGTGGTTGTGCAGGCGCACGAATTTGTCCATCGGGAAACGATGGGGAGCGGGGAAGGGGAAGCTGTAGTCCGGGTGGTAGATCAGTGGCAGATCCACAACGGCTCCTGACTGCGGTGGATGGCGGCTTGAGTATGCGCACTGCGCTTGCGCTCAACAAGTCTCGTTGTTGATGCAGCCGCAGTGCGGCGCTGCTAATACGAGACAAACCGGGTTAAACTGGCCGCCATTCGAGTGGCGAACACGCCGCCAATTCTGTCAAGACGTACCCGCTCGAGCGGCGGGTAATCACGTGAGGACCCTTTATGAGCGAACTGCTGGATGATCTGGTAGACCTGCTGGCGCTGGAGAAGATCGAAGAAAACCTGTTCCGTGGCCGCAGCCAGGATCTGGGCTTTAAGCAACTCTTCGGTGGGCAGGTGCTCGGTCAGTCGCTGTCTGCGGCCAGTCAGACGGTTGACTCTGATCGTCATGTGCATTCGGTGCACGGCTACTTCCTGCGTCCGGGCAATGCCGATCTGCCGATTGTCTATCAGGTCGACCCGCTGCGTGACGGCGGCAGTTTCACAACTCGCCGCGTGCAGGCGATCCAGAAAGGCAAGCCGATCTTCACCATGATCAGTTCCTTTCAGGGTGATGAGGCCGGTTTCGAGCACCAAGCCGTCATGCCGGGTGTTCCGGGGCCGGAAGACCTGCCGAACGAAACCGAGTGGACCCGTCGTTATCAGCACCTTATCCATGAGAAGGTGCGGGACAAGGTACTGTGCGGCAAGCCGATCGAAATTCGCCCGGTAGGTGAGTTCAACCCCTTTGAACCCAAGGCTGCCGAGCCAGTGCGCTACATGTGGTATCGGGCTGACGGGAAGCTGCCAGACGATCCGCAGGTACATCGCTATTTGCTGGCATATGCGTCCGATTTCCATCTTCTGGGTACCGCGATGCAGCCGCACGCGATTTCGAGCTGGTCGCCGGATATGCAGGTCGCCAGTCTTGATCATTCGCTTTGGTACCACCGTCCGCTGCGCATGGACGATTGGCTGCTGTACGCCATGGATAGCCCGTCAGCCAGCGGCTCGCGCGGACTGTCGCGTGGACAGATCTTTAATCGTGCGGGCGAGCTGGTCGCCTCGGTGACTCAGGAATCGCTTATGCGCAAGGTGCAGCGCTGAGATGCAGCATCTGCGCGGCTGGGTATTCGATCTGGACGGGACGCTGACCATCGCGCAGCACGACTTTCCGGCGATTCGGCGGGAGCTTGGCGTGCCGGCGGAGGCGGATATCCTGACGTTTATGTCGACCTTGCCAGCAACTGAATACACGGCAATGAAAGCGCAGCTGGATGCCATTGAGCTGCGCCTGGCGGCTGAGGTAGAACCTGCGCCGGGGGCTGTGGCGCTGGTTCGCCAGTTGCGCGATCAGGGCCGTCGGCTGGGCATGTTGACCCGAAATCTGCAGTCGGTTGCTCGATCTACGCTCGATTGTCTGGGGATTCTCGACTGCTTTGCCCCTGAGGATGTGCTGGGGCGTGAAGAGGCTGAGCCCAAACCGTCACCGGATGGCATTCATCGCCTGTTGAGTCGCTGGCAACTGTCGGCGTCTGAGACGGTGATGGTTGGGGATTTTCGCTTTGATCTGGAAGCGGGGCGGGCGGCTGGCAGCCGCACCTGCCTGATTTTGCCGGACAACCCCTGGCCTGAATTGGCGGACTGGCATCTGCCAGATTGCTCTGCCTTGCTGGCCCGACTCTAGATCGGGCCCTTGACGGGTCTGCCGGAGCGGCTGGTCAGTCCGCGGCCTGAAAGCGCAGGCGCATCGACAGGTCGACCGCTTTCACGTCCTTGGTCATGCTACCGATCGAGATGTAATCGACGCCGGTTTCGGCGACGCTGCGCAGGGTGGCTTCGGTGATGCCACCGGATGCTTCCAGCTTGGCGCGCCCGGCGTTGAGGCTGACCGCGGTGCGCATATCCTCATCGCTCAGCTCATCCAGCATGATGATGTCTGCACCGGCGTCAAGCGCCTGCTTCAACTCTGCAAGGCTTTCCACTTCAACTTCAACCGGTTTACCCGGCGCAATTTCGTGCGCGCGGCTAATGGCCTGAGCAATGCCGCCGCAGGCGGCGATGTGGTTTTCCTTGATCAGGAAGGCGTCGTACAGGCCGATGCGGTGGTTGTGGCAGCCGCCGCAGGTGACTGCGTATTTTTGCGCCAGGCGCAGGCCCGGCAGGGTTTTACGGGTATCGAGCAGCTTTACCTTGGTGCCGGCAACCAGGTCGGCAAAGTGACGGCTGCGGGTAGCGGTCGCCGACAGCAACTGGATGAAGTTGAGCATCGAACGTTCGGCGGTCAGCAGGCCGCGGGCCGGGCCGCTGAAACGGCAGATGGTCTGATCAGCGAGCAGGGTGTCGCCATCATTGACCAACCATTCAATCGCGATCTCAGGATCGACCTGGCGCGCGACTTCGTCTGCCCAGGCTCTGCCGCAGAACACCGCAGTTTCTCGGGTGATAATGCGGCCATCGGCCTGACGCTCGGCCGGAATCAGGCTGGCTGTGATGTCACCATCGCCCACATCTTCGGCCAAGGCGCGGCGCACATCATCAATGATGTTGGTCTGCAGGCTGTCGAGTGTGAGGTTGGGCATACGGGCTCCGGCGTCTGATCGCAAGTGCCGCGAGTATACCGATTGGCGAAAAAAAATGCCCGCCGGGGAGGCGGGCATTGTGCTGAGGCCGATTTACTTTTCGAGGTAGTTGGCCGGGTCTGCAAAGTAGTCCTTGGTCAGTTTGAAGACCACAGGGCTCAGCAGCAGCAGGGCGATCAGGTTAGGAATCGCCATCATCGCATTCAGGGTGTCGGCCACCAGCCACAGGCTGTTCAGGTCGATGCCGGGCAGAGTGCCCAGCGGAATGGCGATGATCCACAGCAGACGGAACGGCAGGTTGGAGCGCTCACCGAACAGGAACTGGGTGCACTTTTCGGAATAGAAGCTCCAGCCAATGATCGTGGTGAAGGCGAAGACCGCCAGACCGATGCTGACAATGTACTGGCCCCAGCCGCCCGGAAGGCCCTGACTAAAGGCCAGCGCTGACAACGGTGCACCGTTCTCGCCGCTCTGCCAGGCGCCAGTCACCATGATCACCAGGCCGGTGATCGAGCAGATGATGATGGTGTCGATAAAGGTGCCGAGCATGGCTACGGTGCCTTGGCGGATCGGGTTGTTGGTCTGTGCGGCTGCGTGCGCGATCGGTGCGCTGCCCAGACCAGCTTCGTTGGAGAAGACACCGCGGGCAATACCGAAACGGATAGCCGCCCATACGGTTGCACCTGCAAAGCCACCGGCGGCGGCGCTTGGGTTGAACGCGTAGTAGAAAATCTGGCCAAAGGCTTCCGGCAGTTTGTCAGCGTGCAGGATCAGGATGATCAGGCCGCCACCAACGTAGAAGATGGCCATGATTGGAACCAGCTTGCCGGCAACCTCACCGATGCGTTTGATGCCGCCGAGTAGTACCAGCGCAACCAGAACAGCAATGACGATGCCGGTGGCCAGTGGCGGGATGTTGAACGAGCTGTTCAGCGCGTCGGCAACCGAGTTGGACTGGATGGTGTTACCGATACCGAAACCAGCCAGCATGCCGAAGATGGCGAACAGTACACCCAGCCACTTCCACTTTTCGCCCAGACCGTTCTTGATGTAGTACATCGGGCCGCCGACGTGGTTGCCAAGGGCGTCCTTTTCGCGATAACGCACGGCGAGCACCGCTTCGCAGAACTTGGTCGCCATGCCAACCAGGGCGATAACCCACATCCAGAACAGGGCTCCGGGGCCGCCAAGGAAAACAGCGGTGGCAACACCGGCGATGTTACCGGTACCAACCGTTGCCGACAGGGCGGTCATCAGCGCGTTGAAGGGACTGATGTCGCCTTCCTCGCTGCTCTTGCGGCCACGCCACAGCATGCCGAAGCCGTAGAACAGTTTGCGTTGCGGGGTTAGTTTAAGACCGAGGGTGAGATACAGGCCGGTGCCGGCCAGCAGTGCCAGCATGGCTGGGCCCCACACGATCCCGTTGACGCTCCCGATAAAGGAGATAAGTGCTTCCATAAAATGCAGCTCCTGATTTTGTGTTTTCGATGCTATCAATGGTGCATCGTTACTGTTGCTGTCAGGCAGATGTTGACCAATTCAGCTTATACCAGAGATTGCGGAAGCGGTTACAGAATATGTCCGTACCAGGGTCTGTTGCCGCCTGTAAAACCGCCACTCGACGTCGCTCGTCGCTTACGTGGAATGACCACGCTGCGCTTCTCGCTCCTTGATTGGCGGTTTGACAGGCGGCATCAGGCGGGTGAACGAAATGGCAACAGACTCTAATATCAGAAAGGGAACTGTGACTTCGATCAAGAATTCGGTCGAGGGTAGCTGCTTTGCCAATGCAAGGCGGTATACTGAAAGCTAGTAAAAGTTTGACGCCAAATTGTCGACATAGGGATAGCGTAAAACGCGGCAGGATCGTCTCCGCTGGCGTGCAGCACCACATGACAAGCGCGACTTGTCTGGAGAGCAATAATGTCCCAAGACCCAAAAGTGGTTTCTATCAAGCCGAATCTTGCTGCCCGCACTGCTGCCGGGGCATCGGCGCTGCCTGCGCCACTGGTCGGCGTGCGGGACCTGACTGTCGGCTATCTGCAGTCTGCACTCGGCGAAATGTTCGACAAAGCGGATGACAACCTCTTCGAAATGGCTGACAAGGCTGGTAACAACGCTGATCAGGCGCTGTTCTTCGAGGCTATGCGCAATGTCCGCCTGCAGCGTCACAACATCGTCAAGAAAACCTGCGATGCCTTGGTGTTGGCGGCCGAGCAGGTGAGCTCCGAGGCACCGCAAGGGCTGTCCACTACCTCTTATGAGCTGGATACGTTAACGCTGGTTCAGCCGGACGAACTGGAAGAAACGGTTGCTATCGACGGCATGGTCAACCGCGCATCGAGCCGCAATCAAACAGCGCTCGGTCACCTGCTGATGAGGGTCAATAGCCTCCTAAAAAAGCGCCTGGACGAGCGCGGCAATCCCTTTGCTCCGGGGGCGCTTGCTGAACATTTTGCCGAGGCGATGAAGGCGCTGAACCTGGATATCAAGGTTCGCCTGATTATCTTCAAGCTCTACGAGCGTTATGTTTTCAACGAAATTGACGGCTTGTACGAAAGCCTCAACGAGTCATTTATTCGCGCGGGCGTAATGCCTGATCTGCGCGTCTCCACTGCTGCGTCGTCGCGTCGACCCTCTGCCCCGCCGGGGGCGGCTGCCCGAGGTGAGGGTTCACTGGCGGGCCGCTTGGGCGAAAATGCCGAGCAGCAGGAGATCCTGAGTATGTTCAGTGATCTCATCGGCAAGTGGCGGGTTGCCAGTGGCGATGTTGCACTGGCTGGTCTTGGAACACCCGGCGGTGTGCCGATGGGCACCAGTGAGCTGCTCCACGTGTTGTCGGACGTCACAGCGGAAAGCTTTGCTGGTGAGACTGGTCAGAACGGCCTGCGCCGCCATGTGCAGCAGTTGCTGCATCAACAGCGCGTGCAGAGCGGTGGGGCCAAGACCGTCGCGCGAGTTGATGACGATGTCATCAGCCTTGTGTCCATGCTGTTTGACTTCATCTTGGAAGATCGCGAGCTCCCGGCTGCGGTCAAGGCGCTCATTGCGCGTATGCAGCTTCCGGTGCTGCGGGTTGCGATCATCGACAAGAGCTTCTTCAGTCGCGCCTCACATCCAGCACGTCGCCTGCTGAATGAGCTGTCCCGGGCAACCATGGGCTGGAACGATCACGATGATCTGCGTCGTGATCAGCTGCATGCGTTGCTCGAGCAGATTGTTGAGCAGTTGTTGGCGGAAACAGAGCCTGACTCGGATCTGTTCGATTCCTTGCATCAACGCTTGACCGAGTTTCTGCGCACCGAACAGCGTCGCTCCGAGCGGGTAGAGCAGCGCACGCGGGATGCGGAGGAGGGACGTGCACGGATTAAGGCAGCCCGCGGAGAAGTGGCTCGAGAGATCAACAAGATGCTGGTGGGGCGCACGCTCCCGGTGACTGTTGTGGATCTGCTGAGAGACACCTGGAGCCAGGTGATGCAGATGATCTTTCTGCGTGAGGGTGGCGAGTCGAAGGCCTGGCGTCATGCCTTGGGTGCGGCCAAAGCCATGGTGCACAGCGTGCAACCGGTTGATCAGGCAGGTATGGCCACGCGGGTGGCGCAGAACCGGCAGATCGAAGCGGCGGTACGTGGCGGTCTTGAGCTACTTGGGTTGGATGCCGCGTCTACTGAGCGCCATGTTCAAGCAATTGTCGTACCGCAGCGCGCAGTTCTGGCCGCTGTGTCTGCTCCCAAGGATTCGGCAGTGGCGGGCCCCAAAGTTGCCGATATCGCGCCAGCGCAGCCGGTAACTGAAGCGCCACCGGTTGAGCTGGAAGCGGTGCGCGTTGAGCAGCCGGTGCTGGAGCAGGAGGCGCCGGAGGCTGCGCCCGAAACGATCGAAGACTTGCCCAGTGTGGGTGCTCAGCGCTGGGTCGAGGGGCTGGGTACCGGTTGCTGGGTACAACTGGTGGTGGCTGAGGGCAAAGCACCGCAGCGCTGCAAGCTTGCAGCGATCATCAGCTTCAGTGGCAAGTACATCTTCGTGAACCGTAACGGTGTAAAGGTGGCAGAGCTTTCCGGACAGGAGTTGGCCCAGTGCTTTGACAAGGGCATGGTCAACCTGCTGGACGAGAATCAGCTGTTCGACCGCGCGTTGGAATCGGTTATCGGTAACTTGCGCCAGTTGCAGGCCCGTACCTGAGGCGGATGCGGTCGACGCTGCCACCTGTTAGCATGGCGTTTTTGCTGTCAGGGGGCGTTCATGCGCATAAGCGAGGGTTGGCTGGAGGGGGCTGCACGCTGCCCGTCTGACCACTGTAACGAGCGTCCTGCTGGTTGCGAAATCTCCCTGCTAGTAATTCACAATATCAGCCTCCCGCCCTCCCAATTTGGAGGAGGCTACGTTCAGCCCTTTTTTGCTGGGCAGCTTGATCCCTCTATTCATCCCTACTTTTCCGAGATTGCGGATCTGCGTGTGTCTGCGCATTTTCTGATCGAACGTGACGGCACCATTACGCAGTTCGTTTCCTGTGATCGTCGGGCTTGGCACGCCGGCGCATCCGTATATGGGGGGCGCGAGAACTGCAATGATTTCTCTATCGGCATTGAGTTGGAAGGGGCGGACGATGTGCCTTATGAGGATGCGCAGTACACTGCCCTTGTGTCGCTGACCAAGGCATTGCAGGTCGCGTATCCGGCTATTGGTAACCACCGGATCACCGGACATGAGTTCATTGCACCGGGACGCAAGACGGATCCGGGGCCCGCGTTCGAATGGCGCCGTTACCTACGGGCACTGGTGGGCTCAAATTCTGCTCTGGGAGCGTGTTAATGCACTTTCTTGCTTTGCTGCTTGTTGTTGCGCTGATGTGGGTCACGCCGCTCCGTAAGGGGCTGCCAGGTGACTTGCCAAAAACCTGGGTTGCCTGGGTTCTGCGCCGTGAGGCTGGGCAAAAGCGGCTAGGTGGTGTGTTGCTGGCGCTGTTGCCATTAGTGCTGCTGGTATTGCTGCAATGGTGGCTGCAGCGTAACGGTTTGGGGTTGTTTGGGCTGTTGCTGTTTGCGCTGGTGCTGCTCGCCTGTGTTGGGCGTCGTGATCCTTTGGGGGAGCTGGCAGACGGGTTTGAGCGCGCCTGGGCACGGGGGGACGAGGAAGCTGCGGCGCTGGTTGCAGAGCAGGAAATGGGGGTGACGGCGGAGGGCGAACAGCCTGTGCTGGCGCAGGTCAGGGCCACGCTGGTGCGCGAAGTACTGCATGGCTATGTGGTGACGGTATTTTGGTTTGCCTTGTTTGGTCCGGCGGGCGCATTGGGTTATCGATTGCTGCGTTTGTTGGCCGATGAGACTGAAGTCCCGGCATCGGCCCCCGCTGCGGCGCTGTCTCACGCTCTGGAATGGATTCCTGCACGGCTGCTGGCGGCCAGTTTTGCGCTGGTCGGACACTTTGATCATGTGCGCGCGGTTTTGGCTGACGTTCTGCTGAGCTGGGATGTGCCATCTGATGAGCTGGTTCACCGGGCTGCTGAGGCTGCGCTGGATGGCGGAAACCGGCCGCTGGCGGACAGCTCGGACACGGGTGTATTGGCCGATACCCGCACGTTGCTGGTGCGCGCGCTGACCGTCTGGGCGGTTGCACTGGCCTTGCTGGCTGTACTTGGTTAGATTCGCATCCTTGTTGCCTTAAAGTTGTGCTGGTTGGAGCCGATAGCGTCATTATGAGACAGTAAGGCGCGAGGCTGATCGGCCTTGCAGCGGTAGTCATTACAAAAAACAGCGTTGGCCAGGCCGACGCACAGCCCGGGCCGCGGGGCAGCTTATTATTAGGAGACCTCACGGGTGAACAGTCTGCTTTCCCCTGCCATCGCGTTAATGAACCGCCTGAGTTACGGCATGAAATTTTGCCTTATCAGCGTTCTGTTTTTCGTTCCTCTCGGTATTGTCAGCAGCATGCTGGTGCAGCAGGCCTATGAACGTGTGCAGGTTACCGCGCACGCGCTGAACAGCCTGGAGCTGGTGCGTGCCACGTCGGATGCATTGCGCACCGCCGAGCTGGTCCGTGACCTTGATGCGGTCAACACTCGACTGGGGCAGGGCGGCCAGGCTGACAGCATTGAAGAGCGGCTGGTCAAGGTTCGCGCAGAGCTGATCGAGCAACTGAACGCTCTGCCGCTGGATGCGGATGATCCGGCTGCCGCGGACCTTATCGAAATGCGCGATAGGCTGGTTCAGAGCTACAACGAGATAGCTGGTGAGTCGATCATCTCGCGTGGGCCGATGTCGATTCGGGCGATGGACGAGACCGGTACGCTGCTGAACATGACTGCTGCCTACGCAGGCCTGCCGCAGGATTTTGACCGCAACGTGCGTCAACTGACGGAGTTGCTCATAGCGTCAACCGTAGAGGTAACGTCTGCACTGGGTCAGGGGCGTGCTACCGGCGCTTACTCGATGGGCTTGGGTTTCCTGAATTCGGACGCCAGTCGAGAGATGGACGACCTCGTCACCGCGCTGCAGAAGCTCGGAGCTGATTACGCACAGGTTCTGGACCAGGCAGTGACCGACACCGGCAGTGCTCCCTTGCAGGCTGCTGCACAGAAGAGCCGAGAGAGCATCGAAAGTGCGGCGGTCATCTTCGAGGAAGAGGTGATCATTGCCGCCTCGCTGGACAGTACCTGGGAAGCCTTCTTCGACCGCATCACGGGTGAGATTGATGCTACCTACGCGCTTGATGCGGCCATTTTCGATTATCTGGGCAGCCGCCTGGATAGCAGACTGGCGAGCAACACCCGGACGATGATTATTCTCGTGGTCTCGCTATCACTGGTAGGGCTGTTGATCATCTATCTGTATGCGGGCTTCTATTTCGCCACCCGCCGCACTCTCAAGCGCCTGTCGGAACAGATGGGGCAGGTCGCTGGTGGCGACATGACCGTGCAGGTTGTGGTCGACAGCCGGGATGAACTGGGCGCGCTGGCAGCTGACTTTAATAACACCGTTCAGCGGGTGCGCGAGCTGATCCGCCAGGTGAGCACGACCTCTGGTCAGGTGCAGGAGCAGTCCAGCCAGGTAGAACACATTGCTACTGAAAGCAGTCAGGCGGTCGCTTCGCAGCGCAGTCAGATCGAACAGGTGGCAACGGCGATGAATGAAATGGCGGCAACCTCGCAGGAAGTGGCTCGCAGTGCTGCATTGGCGGTCAACAATGCCGAGCAGGTCAATACCGAGACGCTTAATGGTCGTCGTATGGTTGAGTCGTCGGTTGATGGTATTGAGAAGCTCGCTGGTGAGATCGAGAACTCGGTCCGCGTTATCAATCAGTTGGCGGATGACAGCTCATCGATCAGCCGGGTGCTGGATGTGATCAAGGGCGTGGCGGAGCAGACCAACCTGCTGGCCCTGAATGCGGCGATCGAAGCTGCACGAGCTGGGGAGCAGGGTCGTGGGTTTGCTGTTGTTGCCGACGAGGTTCGTACCCTCGCGCGTCGTACTCAGCAGTCCACCGAGGAGATCGAGCAAATGATCGCTCGTCTGCAAGACGGTGTCTCCGCAGCGGTCAAAGCGATGGGAAGCAGCCACAGCATGACCGCCTCTACGGTTGAGTCATCGCTGCAGGTGCAGCAGGGGCTGGACAGCATCCTCAAGGCGGTTACCCAGATTGTGGATCAAAGCCAGCAGATTGCAGCGGCCGCCGAGCAGCAGACGGTGGTTAGTCACGACATTGACCAGAACATCGTGCAGATCAACGAGGCTGGCGAGCGCACTGCCCAAGGCGCGCAGCAAGCTGAGGAGGCCAGCGGCCGCCTCGGGCAGTTGGTGCATTCGCTGCAGGGTATCATCAACGCCTTCAAGGTCTGACAAGGCGTCAGTGAGCGTCGGGTTGCCGGCTCAAGCCTCGGGCTTGGGTTTGGCAGCCCAGAGCACTTCGGCGGTTCCTTCCAGCACGGCGATCGTCCGGGCTGCAACAAACAGCGAGTCGGAAAGGCGGTTGAGATAAATCGCCGACTGATTGTTCACCTCTTCTTCCATCGCCAAGGTCAGATAGTGTCTTTCCGCCCGTCGGCATACGCTGCGGGTCAGGTGCGCCTGGGCTACCAGTGGCGAACCACCGGGCAAGATGAAGTTTTTCAGCGGCTCCAGATTGGCGTTGTAGTGATCAATCAGCTGTTCCAGCGCCAGCACGTCAGTGGCGTCGATCAAGTCATGCCCGGGTATGGCCAGCTCGCCACCGAGGTCGAACAGGCGATGTTGAATCGGGCTCAGGGCACTTTTCAATTCGCTAAGAGTGTCGTCGGTCATCTGACAGAGCAGTAATCCAAGCTGGCTGTTCAGCTCGTCTACGTCGCCCATTGCCTCAACGCGGGGGTGATCTTTGCGAATGCGTTGACCGTTGGCGAGTCCGGTATCGCCGGCGTCACCGGTGCGGGTATAGAGTTTGCTCAGGCGGTAGCCCATGGCGTGCTGTCTCCTTTGGAAGCTGCAGCCTAGTCTAGCGGTCAGCGGTCTCTCAGTCAGCCGGTAGTTGGTGTTGCTGCAAGGTTTCCCGAGCCTGTTCGAGCAGTTGATCAAGAGCAGGAGTAGGCAGGTCGGCCTCACGCGCTGCGCGGCAGGCGTAGCCCAGGATGTAGTCCAGTTCGGTGCGCCGTCGTGCATGCAGGTCTTGGCGAGTAGAGGAGCTGTTGTTGGCGGTTGCCAGGATCACCGCCTGGATCTGTTCAGCGAGGTCGGTGTCGAACCCTTGCCGGGCCAGCAGTTGCTCAAGCTCGGTAATGCATTGATCCAGCCAGCCGTCGGCGCGCTCTGGGACGTCGCCGTTGCGGCAATCGTATATCAGCGTGAAGGGGTTGATCGCGCAATTGACCGCCAGCTTTCGCCATAACACCGGCAGGATATCCGTTCGCCAGGAGGTTGATATGCTGTCTGGCAGGCTACTCAGCCACGTCGGTTGTGGCGTCGCTGGATGGAGTGGGCCGATCGTGTTGTGACCGCGGCCAGCCCAGGTCAGCTCGTGCTCACTGGGGCGCCAGGCGCCGTCGGTTATGCTGATGCAGTACACACGACATTCCGGAAACGCGTCGGCAATGGCCTGCTGCGAGCCCAGGCCGTTCTGCAGCAGAAACAGTTCTGCACCCTGCTGCAGGCGATGGCGCACTGATTCGACGGCGGGCAACGCAGCATAGGCCTTGGTGGCGACGATCAGATGCCTGATGGGCGTGGGGGCATCCGGTGTCTCAGTTGCAAGTTGCAGGGTGTGTACTGTCGCACCATCGTTGAACGCGAGGATGCCACCGTTGCGCAGCCACTGCTCCTGACGATTACTGTTGCGCAGTATAAGGCGGCAAGCGATGCCGCCGAGTTGCAGGCGCGCAGCCCAGAGCAGACCGAGGCTGCCAGCGCCGATGATGTGCAGCATGCAGTCCTTAGCCGATGCGGGCTTCGGTAATCAGGTTGGTTTCGTACGCTTCGCTCAGGTGGCCCGACACTTCCTGCAGCAGTGCCTCGGCGTCCGGGGCTGTCTGGCGGTTGCTCAGGGTGCAGATGACCATGCCGGCGCGGATCGACAAGTAGCCTTCGCTGGTCTTGAACGCCTTGAGGTTGAGACCATCATGCAGGCGGCGGAAGCTGTTCGGTTTCAGGTCGGCTGCCTGATCGGCGATAGTAACGATGGCAAAGGCGTTATCGTCGACACGGGCAATCACGTCGGTTGGCCGCACCAATTGCTGCAGGCGTCGTGCGGTGCCGCGCAGCACTTCCTGCTGCACCGTATCACCGAAGCGCTCTTGCAGGGCCGGCAGATTCTGAACTCCCATCACCACCAGACAGCAGGCGCCGCCGCGAGACTCGACATTGCGCAGTGCATCGGTCAGCCGTTGCACCAGATAGCGCCGGTTACCAATCGCTGTCAGTCGGTCAACCAGGTTGTGTTCTTCCAGTTGTGCATTGTTGGATGCCAGCAACTGGTTTTCGTCGAGCAGGCGGTTGATCAGCTGCGAGGTGCGATCGGCAGCGTAGATACGCGGCAGCAGTTGCTCATTCATGGCTGATTTGCTGATGAAGTCGTCGACGCCACGGTCAAAGGCTTCACCCAACACGTTGTCGCCTTCGCGGGCGGTCAGCAGGACCACATAGGTGTAGTGATCGGTCTGCTCGTCGAGTTGGCGGATTCGGGTCGTCAGCTCCAGGCCGTCCATTTCCGGCATCAGCCAGTCGGCAACCATAACGCTGGCAGGTTGCTCTTCGTGCATGCGCAAGGCATCCATTGCTGAGCTGGCGAAACGAATATTGTTGTAGCCGGCCTGACTCAGGGTATGGCCGATGACAGCACTGCTGAACTTGGTGTCATCGACTACCAGGATGCTGAGTTGGGGGTTCG
The DNA here is from genome assembly GCF_038130085.1 of Halopseudomonas sp. Classification (NCBI taxonomy): domain Bacteria; kingdom Pseudomonadati; phylum Pseudomonadota; class Gammaproteobacteria; order Pseudomonadales; family Pseudomonadaceae; genus Halopseudomonas; species Halopseudomonas sp. Next base: position 198,902 of record NZ_JAYPMU010000003.1, read on the forward strand.
GCATTTAGTTGCTCCCTGCTGGACGTTGGCCGGTCTGGGTATAATGCCATGAGGTTATACCGCCGTTTTGTAATGAACATCATAATTTTGGGTTTTTCTGTGAGGTAGCACAATGCCATCTTTTGATGTCGTGTCCGAACTGGACAAGCATGAAGTAACCAATGCTGTTGATAACGCCAAGAAAGAACTGGATCGGCGTTACGATCTCCGGGGCAAAGGGGAGATCGATTTTAACGACAAGCAGAAAACCATCACCATGAGTGCCGAGTCTGACTTTCAGCTTGAGCAGATGATGGGGATTCTCGAACTCAGCCTGACCAAGCGCAAGATTGATATTCGCTGCCTCGATGCGGGCGAACCATTTGCCTCGGGCAAGCTGGTCAAGCAGGATGTGTCCTTCAAGGAAGGTATCGACAAGGAACTTGCCAAGAAAATTGTTGCCTTGATCAAGGATTCCAAGCTCAAGGTGCAGGCCGCGATTCAGGGGGATCAAGTACGCGTCACCGGCAAGAAGCGCGATGACCTGCAGGATGTCATGGCGCTGCTGCGTGGCAGCGAGCTGGAAATGCCGCTGCAATACAACAACTTCCGCGACTGAGGTCGCGAATCCATCGCTGACAAAAGGGGGCACGAATGGATGAAATCATGAACAAGCTGCAAGGGCTTGAAGAGGCGATGTTACCGCTGCTGATTGAATACGGCAGCAAGCTGGCGTTGGCTCTGCTGACGCTGCTGATCGGCTGGTGGCTGATCGGCCGGATGATGAAGGCGATGGACGCGCTGATGAACAAGCGCAATGTTGAGGCGACGCTGCACAGCTTTATCTCCTCGCTCATTTCTATCGCCCTCAAGGTCCTGCTGCTGATCAGCGTGGCCGGGATGATCGGCATTGAGACTACGTCATTCATCGCCATGCTGGGTGCTGCCGGCCTGGCGGTTGGCCTGGCGCTGCAGGGTAGCCTGGCGAACTTTGCTGGTGGCGCGTTGATTCTGTTTCTGCGTCCGTTTCGTGCTGGCGAGTACATTGAAGCGCAAGGCGTTGCGGGCACTGTTGATAGCATTCAGATCTTCAACACCGTGCTGAAAACACCGGACAACAAGACGGTGATTATTCCGAATGGCAGCCTGTCCAACGGCAATATCATCAACTATTCCCGTCAGGCGACGCGTCGCGTTGATCTGAACATCGGCATTGATTACAGCGATGACCTGAAACTGGCTAAAGAGATTCTGATGGGGCTGGCGAAGGGTGACAGTCGTGTGCTGAAAGATCCGGAGCCGGTTGTTTGGCTGGTGTCGCTGGGTGACAACTCGGTCAACCTGTCGCTGCGGATGTGGAGCAAGACTGAAGACTACTGGGGCGTATTCTTTGAGCTGCAGGAAAAGGCCAAGCTGGAGTTTGACGCAGCTGGTATCAGTATCCCGTTCCCGCAACGGACTGTGCACCTGGTGCAGCAGTCGGCCTGATAGTTTCAGGCGCTGCGCGAATAAAAAACCCGGCTTTGGCCGGGTTTTTTTGTGCTCTTTGCTTAGTCGATGCCGGGGCGGCGGAGTCGATCAGGATGGGCGTACTTAAGCAATGCAAAGGCAAGAATGATGGCTGGCAACCCGGTCAGTGCCGTCGTCATAAAAAAGTGGACCCAGCCCACCTGACTTGCCAGAACGCCGGTGAAGCCGGCGGCGAACTGGCCGGGCAGGGTCATCAACGAGCTGAACAGGGCGTACTGGGTGGCGGTATAGGCGGTATTGGTCAGACTTGAGAGGTAAGCAATGAACACCGATATTGCCAGGCCGCCGGTAATGTTGTCGGCAATGATAGCCAGCACCAAGCCGTCCGGCTGGGGGCCGATGAAGGCTAGCCAGGCAAAGATCAGGTTGGTCGCCGGTGCCATGAATGCGGTCAGAATCAGGATCGGTGCAATGCCGAAACGGGCAACCAGCAATCCGCCCAGCGCCGCGCCGAACAGGGTCATCGCAAGTCCGAAGGCGGCAGCGATGTTGGCGATCTGTTCCTTGCTGAAACCGATATCGAGATAGAAGGGGTTGGCCATGGTGCCCATGAAAATATCGCTGACCCGGAAGGTCGCGATAAACAGCAGGATAATGAAGGCTACTCGGCCGTAGCGCTCAAAGAACTCGGTAAACGGGGCAACAAACGCGTTGAACGCCCAGCCCGACAGCTGCAGCCGCCAGCCGCTGTGAACCGACTGGCTCAGGTGGCGAGTCAGGCGGGCTTCCTGCTCGCGGGTGGCGTCGGTGATCTCCACGCTCGGCTCGGCAATCATCAGCGTTGTCACCACCCCGATCAGCATCATTGCCGCCATCAGGCCGTAGGCCATGCTCCAGTCCTGCAGGGCGGCGATGTGCAGGGCGCCCGCGCCGGCAGCGAGGATGGCGACGCGGTAGCCGGTCACGTAGGTAGCAGCCATAGCCGCTTGGCGGTGCTTGGCCTCGGCTTCTACCCGGTAGGCGTCGATTGCGACGTCCTGGGTGGCCGAGCCGAACGCCGCCAGTACCGCCCACAGAGCGACCCATTCGAGGTGTTCTAGCGGATTGCTCATCGACATGCCGAGCAGCGCGCCGGCAATCACCAGCTGAGCGAGCAACATCCAGCTGCGCCGCCGGCCCAGCAGGCGGGTCGCCAGGGGGACGGGCAGGCGGTCGATCAGTGGCGCCCACAGCACCTTGATTGAGTGGGCCATGCCGACCCAGCTGAGAAAGCCGATGGACGCCAGTTCGACACCGATATCGCGCAGCCAGGCGCTGAAGGTGCCGCCGACCAGCAGCAGCGGCAGGCCGGCAGAAAAACCGAGAAACAGCATGCCGATGACGCGCGGCTTAAGGTAAACGCGCAGGCCTTCGGCTGGGAGTGGAGTATTGCTGGAATCGGACGTGCTGGAACTCATGTCGGTCCTTTTGATGGCGATGACGCAGGGCTCTCTGGCCAGCCGTAGTGTCGCAGATTCACGCGACCATTGCGTACCAGTATCCCTTCGGCAGCGAGTCTTGCGCGTTGTTCCCGCCCACTCGGGGTGTCGGCTCCGAGCGACAGCTTGCCTTGGCTGTTGAGCACCCGGTGCCAGGGCAGTGTTGTGCCTTCGGGCAGTTGCCCTAGCCAGCGACCGACCAGGCGCGCGCCTCGGCCCAGACCGGCCAGTTCAGCAATGCGGCCATAGCTGGTCACGCGTCCGGGAGGAATGCTGGCCAGCACCTGAAAAAAAACGTCCTTGCGCTGGTCGTCGGCGATGGTGTTGAACGCTGGCGCTATCTGCCGGTCTTTCATGGATAATTGCCCGCTTAACCTGATGCCTGCTGGAAGGTGTTCAATGCTGTGGTTCCGCGTTGTGTTGTTGTGCTGTCTTACGTTGCTGTCCTGGCGCAGTGTCGCCGATACCCTGTGGCTGGACAATGGGGATCGCCTGACTGGCAAGGTCGAGTTCCTTGAAGGCGGCAAGTTGGTTCTGGAAACGGCTTATGCTGGAACGCTGACCATCAGTGTCGCTCGCATCAAGACATTCAACAGCGAAGAGCCAGTGCTGGTTAAGCTGCGTGACGGCATTCAGCACACTGTGCAGCTGGCTGAGTCAGAACAGGACGGACAAGTGCTGTTGCGGGTGCCCAATCGTCAGCCGGTGGCTACCGACATCCGTGCGATCCGTCAGCTTCTGGTCCCGCGGCCGCTGGTGCAGGACTCGGTGTGGGAGGGGGACGCCAGCGCTGCGCTGGATATCAAGGACACCTCGGGTAACGAGAAGCGTGATATCGATATCGACGTGGCCTCACGTCTGCGCCATGGGCGCTGGCGCCATGACTGGGCACTGGACTACGACCGCGACTACAGCAACGATGTCAAAACCAGCCATACGCTGGACGCCTCCTACGACCTCAACCGCTTTATTACCGATCAGTGGTTCTGGGCCAGTAGCGTGCAGTACAAGCGCGACCACATCAACGAAATCGCCAAGCAGCGCCAGTTTGGTATGGGTCCCGGTTATGAATGGTGGAATACCGCACTGGGGCGGTTTGAAACCTCCGCGCGGTTGGATCGGGTTTGGCTCAAGGAGCGTGATGGCTCTCGCGCACGCTACGACGCGCTGGGCCTGCAGTGGGACTATCGGCGCTTCCTGTTGGGTAAGCGCTTTGAACTGTTCCATTCGGCGGAAACGCAGATACCGGACGACCCCAAGGTGCGTTACTTGATGGATGCCGATCTGGGTATTCGCTATCGGCTGACCAGCTGGGCGTCATTGAGCCTCAAGGGCGAGCTGGATTATCTGAACACTACCGATGACAGTGGTTATCGAGATACCCGTTACACCTTTGGATTAGGTGTGGGCTGGTAGGGCGGGGAAAAGCAGAGGCAGGAACGGACTGGCGGTGCGTGGCCGCCAGTCCGTGCGCGATCGTTAGATGCGCAGACCACCGTCCAGCTCGAGGATACGACCGGTGTAGTAGTCGTTCTCGAACAGGTAGGCCGCCGAGTGCGCGATCTCGGCCGGCTTGCCCATACGCTTGAGCGGAATACCGGAAGTCATCTTTTCCAGTGCTTCCGGCTTCATGCTGCCGGTCATCTCGGTTTCGATAAAGCCCGGAGCAATGCCAGCAACGCGGATACCGTAGCGGGACAGCTCTTTCGCCCAGGTCACGGTCATGGCCGCAACACCGGCCTTGGCGGCTGAGTAGTTGGACTGACCGACGTTACCGGCGCGGGAAATGGACGAGATGTTGATGATCAGACCCTGGGTGCCCAGTTCGATCATCTTGGCGGCAACTTCGCGGGTGCCCAGGAATACGCCAGTCAGGTTGACGTCGATGACCGACTGCCACTGCGCCATGCTCATTTTCTGGATTTGGCCGTCTTTAGCTTTCAGCAGCAGACCGTCGCGCAGGATGCCGGCATTGTTGATCAGGCCGTGGATGGCGCCAAAGTCTTCGGCAACCTGGTTCACCATGTGGGTGACCTGCTCTTCGTTGGCAACGTTGCAGATGTAGGAGCGGGCGTCACCGCCGGCGGCCTTGCAGGCTGCAACAGCAGCGTCCAGCGCTTCCTGGTTAAGGTCGACCAGAGCCAGTTTGGCGCCTTTGGCAGCCAGGAATTCGCCCATGGAGCGACCCAGGCCCTGTCCGCCGCCGGTGATGATGATAACGCTGTCTTGCAATTGCATTGGGCTCTCCTCGCAAAGGGGGATGGAAATGAGGTGCGCAAGCATGCACCAGATCATCGATATTTTGAATACCTGAAGCTGCTTTCCGGTCACTTTTTGACCTTGGTTTGGGTGCCGTTGGTCGATCTGCCGGTTGAAAGCGGCCAAGGCCGTACCCATATAGTCGAAACCTGTCCAATACGAGGTGCGTATGCCCCTGTTCAGATTCTTCCTTTTGCTCCTGCCGTTGCTTGAACTGGCCACCCTGATCCTGCTTGGCCAGCGCATTGGCGTAGGTGCAACCCTGCTGTGGGTGCTGGGTACCGGCCTGCTGGGTCTGGTGCTAATCCAGCGCCAGGGCTGGTCGATGCTGCAGCAGCTGCAGATCCGCATGGCAGAAAACCGCTCGCCGTTTGCCGTGCTTAAGACCGGCATGTGGTGGCTGCTGGCTGGCGTACTGCTGATGATTCCGGGTCTGATTACCGACGCACTCGCGGTGCCGTGTCTGGTGCTCGCTCTGGTGTCACGCGGCAAGCCGGGGCCGGGTGAGCCGGGTGGCCCGAATGTGTGGCGCCGCGGCAACACCACCATTATCGAAGGCGAATGGCGCCCTGATGAGCCCGATCAGGCTGCTCCTGATCGTCGTATCGACCGCGATTGAAAAAAATCTTGCTGCCAGCTCTTGAAATGGCAGTGCCAAGCCCCATCTAGTTCACACCGGTTTGGCGGGCTCTGCGATAGGGCAGAGCCACGAACAGCGACGAGCCGCAAGGCTCGTCCTTCGGATTCGCATTGCGGATCCGGATTACAACGTGAAAGCGCCGGGTTTCCGGCATTGAAGATCATTTATTGGGAGACACACAACGATGAAAATTCGTCCGTTACACGATCGCGTAGTCGTTCGTCGCAGCGAAGAAGAAACCAAGACCGCTGGCGGTATCGTTCTGCCTGGCTCGGCCGCTGAAAAGCCGAACACCGGGGTTATCGTTGCTGTAGGTACCGGGCGTCTGCAGGACAACGGCGAAGTTCGTCCGCTGGCCGTCAAAGAAGGCGACAAGGTTGTTTTCGGTCCTTACTCCGGCAACAACACCATCAAGATCGATGGTGAAGACCTGCTGATCATGAGCGAATCCGAAATCTACGGTGTACTGGAAGGCTGAATCTGCCACCCATCACCCCTTAACGAATTCATTTGAAGGAAAGCAAACATGGCTGCAAAAGAAGTTAAATTCGGTATTTCCGGTCGCAACAAAATGCTGGACGGCGTCAACACGCTGGCCAACGCGGTTAAAGCCACTCTGGGTCCGAAGGGCCGCAACGTACTGATCGAGCGCAGCTTCGGCGCGCCGCTGATCACCAAAGACGGCGTTTCCGTTGCCAAGGAAATCGAGCTGAAAGACAAGTTCGAAAACATGGGCGCGCAACTGGTCAAAGATGTTGCTTCCCGTGCCAACGATGACGCTGGTGACGGTACTACCACCGCAACCGTACTGGCTCAAGCGATCGTTACCGAAGGTTTGAAGGCTGTTGCTGCCGGCATGAACCCGATGGATCTGAAGCGTGGTATCGACAAGGCCACTGCTGCCATCGTTGCCGAGCTGAAGAACCTGGCCAAGCCCTGCGCCGATTCCAAGGCCATCGCTCAGGTAGGTACTATCTCTGCCAACTCCGACGAGTCCGTCGGTAGCATCATTGCTGAAGCAATGGACCGCGTTGGTAAGGAAGGCGTTATCACCGTTGAAGAAGGTTCCGGTCTGGAAAACGAACTGTCTGTCGTTGAAGGCATGCAGTTTGACCGTGGCTACCTGTCTCCTTACTTCGTCAACAAGCCGGAAACCATGTCCGCCGATCTGGACAGCCCGTTCATCCTGCTGGTTGATAAGAAAATCTCCAACATCCGCGAACTGCTGCCGGTTCTGGAAGCCGTTGCCAAGGCTGGTCGTCCGCTGATGATCGTTGCTGAAGACGTTGAAGGCGAAGCGCTGGCAACTCTGGTTGTCAACAACATGCGCGGCATCGTCAAGGTTGCTGCGGTCAAGGCACCGGGCTTTGGTGATCGTCGTAAGGCCATGCTGCAGGATATCGCTATCCTGACCGGTGGTACCGTGATCAGCGAAGAAGTCGGTCTGAGCCTGGAAACCACCACTCTGGAGCACCTGGGTCAAGCCAAGAGCGTTCAGATCAACAAGGACAACTCCACCATCGTTGACGGCGCTGGCGCCAAGGCTGATATCGAAGCCCGCGTTAACCAGATCCGCAAGCAGGTTGAAGAAACCACGTCCGACTACGACCGTGAGAAGCTGCAAGAGCGTCTGGCCAAGCTGGCTGGTGGCGTTGCGGTAATCAAGGTTGGTGCTGCTACCGAAGTAGAGATGAAAGAGAAGAAGCACCGCGTAGAAGACGCGCTGCACGCTACTCGCGCTGCCGTTGAAGAGGGTGTGGTACCTGGCGGTGGTGTTGCTCTGGTTCGCACTCTGGCTGCGATCGAAGGTCTGGCTGGCGACAACGAAGATCAGAACGTCGGTATCAAGCTGCTGCGCCGTGCTGTTGAAGCCCCGCTGCGTCAGATCGTTACCAACGCCGGTGAAGAAGCTGCCGTTGTTCTGGAGCGCGTCAAGGCAGGCGAAGGTAACTTCGGCTACAACGCTGCGACCGGCGCTTACGGTGACATGATCGATATGGGTATCCTGGATCCGGCCAAAGTAACCCGCAGCGCGCTGCAGGCTGCTGCTTCCGTTGCCAGTCTGATGATCACCACCGAGGCGATGATCGCAGAGCTGCCGGAAGAGAAGCCGGCCATGCCTGACATGAGCGGCATGGGTGGTATGGGCGGCATGGGTGGCATGATGTAATCAGCCCCCCGGCTAAACCCGAAACCCGGCTCTCGCGAGCCGGGTTTTTTTATGTCTTACCGATACCGTGCATGCGCACACCTTGTAAGAGATCTCCTACAAGGTGTGTGAGACTTCGCCGTCATGGGGCGTGGGTGGAATGGGTTTTTACTTGTGCTTAAATTGGTAACCATTTGATTTTATTGTATTTATATTTCTTATGGCAGTCTGTTTTGGTCGCTGGAGGGGGTTGCGGGCGGCCAGAGATTCCATATTATGTACCCATGCGCAACGGACGGCGCTACTCGGCAGGGAGCTGAGTCAGGGATTTTCAGGACGATGGAGCCAGGACGGCTGGACACGGAAAGCACATATGGAATAAAGAGTGGGCGGGCTATCCCGCCCCTTTTTTTGCCTGAAATTTGTGTCGCGCGACCTTTGGAGCGAGCGGCAGAGTCACGTCAGCAGGCAAGCAACAGACATAAAAAAAGCCGGCGTTGAGCCGGCTTTTTTGTGGACGCTGAATTAGCGCTCCAGGTATTGCAGTTTGTCCGGAACGCCATCCCACTCTTCAGCGTCGGCCAATGCGTCTTTCTTCTCGGTGATGTTCGGCCACACTTCAGCCAAATCTGCGTTCAGCTCGGTGAACTCCTGCATGTCCTCCGGTACTTCGTCTTCGGAGAAGATGGCGTTGGCCGGGCACTCAGGCTCACACAGTGCGCAGTCGATGCACTCGTCCGGATGAATGACCAGAAAGTTCGGGCCTTCGTAGAAGCAATCAACCGGGCAGACCTCAACGCAATCGGTGTATTTGCACTTGATACAGTTGTCGGTAACAACAAAGGTCATGGGGAGGTCTCCATTGAATCAGGCTGGCAAAATCTGGCGCGTAGTCTAGCAGTTTTTTCCCGGCGGTACAGGGTAACGCCGGGTTTTGCGCAGATTAAAGCGAGGTCGCAACACGTTTGATGCAAATGAATATCATTTGCTGAATTTACGACCACTCGCGTTTCAGTTTGTACAGTAGCTCAAGGGCCTGGCGTGGGCTGAGGTCATCGGGATCCAGGGCCTGCATCTGTTCAACCAGCGGGTGCGGCGCGCTGGCAAACAGATCACTCTGAAACGGTTGCTCATTGGTACCTGCAGGCTTGCTGCCGTGTTGCTCGAGGCTTTGTTGCTCAAGCTGCGCAAGGTGCTCGCGGGCCCGCAGGATTACCGGGCGCGGCACGCCGGCCAGTTGAGCAACCTGCAGACCGTAACTCTGGCTGGCCGGGCCGGGCTGTACGTTATGCAGGAACACAATGCGTTCATTGTGCTCGGTGGCGTTCAGGTGGACGTTGGCGACCCCTTCGTCGGTGTCGGCCATGCCGGTTAGCTCGAAGTAGTGCGTGGCAAACAGCGTGAAGGCCCGTACCTTGGCGAGATACTCTGCGGCGGACCAGGCCAGCGACAGGCCGTCGAAGGTACTGGTGCCGCGCCCCACTTCGTCCATCAGCACCAGGCTGGCTTCGGTGGCGTTGTTGAGGATGTTGGCGGTCTCGCTCATCTCGACCATGAAGGTCGAACGGCCGCCAGCCAGGTCGTCGCTGGAACCGATCCGGGTAAAAATGCGGTCGACGCAGGACAGCTCAACGTCGGCGGCGGGCACAAAGCTGCCGATATGGGCCAGCAGGACGATCAATGCGGTCTGGCGCATGTAGGTGGATTTACCGCCCATGTTCGGGCCGGTAATAACCAGCATGCGGGTGTCAGCGTCCAGATCCAGGTCGTTGGCAACAAAGGGCGTTTCCAGTACTTGTTCGACGACCGGGTGACGCCCCTGGCTGATCTGCAGCTGACTGCCTTCGATAAAGCGTGGACGGCTGTAGTCCAGGCTACCGGCGCGTTCTGCCAGCGTGCAGAGCACATCAATCTCGGCGAGGCTGGCGGCACTGGTTTGCAGGGCGGCAAGGTCTTCGTTCAGGCGATCCAGCAGTTCGTCATACAGCTGCTTCTCGCGGGCCAGTGCGCGGCTGCGCGCGGACAGCGCCTTGTCTTCGAAGGCTTTCAGCTCGGGGGTGATGAAGCGCTCGGCGCCCTTGAGAGTCTGGCGGCGAATGTAGTCCACCGGTGCCTGATCCGCCTGACTGCGGGACAGTTCAATGAAATAGCCGTGCACCCGGTTGTAGCCGACCTTGAGGGTGCTCAGCCCGGTACGCTCGCGCTCGCGGGTTTCCAGATCAATCAGGTACTGGCCTGCGTTCTCGCTGATGTTTTGCAGTTCATCCAGTTCGGCGTCGAAGCCGGCCTTGATCACGCCACCGTCGCGCAGTACTGCCGGCGGGTTTTCAATCACCGCGCGTTCCAGCAGGTCGGCTAGCTCGGGATAGGTCCGCACCTGATCTGCCAGTTTGCGCAGATGGGGCGTTTCCAGCGACTGCATGCAGTCCTGCAACGCGGGCAGGGCGGCCAGAGCGTCGCGTAAACGCGCAAGGTCGCGCGGGCGGGCCGAACGCAGGGCAACACGGGCGAGGATACGTTCGATGTCGCCGATGCCCTTGAGCTGCGGTTGCAGGTCCAGATAGAACTGCTGATCGAGCAGGGCGCTGATGCTGTCTTGACGGGCGCCGAGTACTTTGAGGTCGCGCAGCGGGCGGTTCAGCCAGCGCGCCATCAAGCGACTGCCCATCGCGGTCGCGGTGTGGTCGAGCACGTCGAGCAGGGTGTTGTCGCGGCCGCCGGACAGGTTCTGATCGATTTCCAGGTTGCGACGGCTGGCGCTGTCGATGATGACGCTGTCTTCGAAGCGCTCCTGAGCGATGCTACGAATATGTGGCAGAGCCGTGCGCTGGGTTTCCTTGGCGTAGCTGAGCAGAGCGCCGGCTGCGCCGAGGCCGAGGGTCAACTCTTGGCAGTCGAAACCGACCAGATCCTTGGTGCCGAACTGCTGGGTCAGCGCTTTGAAGGCGCTGTCTTGATCGAATTCCCAAGGCGCGCGGCGACGCACGGCACGGCGGCGCTCGATCGGCGTATTGCTTTCCCAGTCATCGGGAATCAGGAGCTCGGCTGGCGCCAGGCGCTCCAGCTCACCGAGCAGGGTTTCCCAGCCGCGCAGCTCCATCACCACGAAGCGACCGCTGTTGATGTCCAGAGTCGCCAGACCAAAGCCGCGTTCAGCACCAACCAGCGCTGCCAGCAGGTTGTCGCGGCGCTCATCCAGTAGCGCTTCATCACTGACGGTTCCAGGAGTAATGATGCGGGCAACCTGGCGCTCGACCGGACCTTTACTGGTGGCCGGGTCGCCAACCTGCTCACAGATGACGACGGACTCGCCCAGCTTGACTAGCTTGGCCAGATAACCCTCGGCCGCATGGAAGGGAATGCCTGCCATCGGGATCGGCTGACCGCCGGACTGCCCGCGGGCGGTGAGGGTGATGTCGAGCAGGCGAGCCGCTTTTTTTGCGTCGTCGTAGAAGAGTTCGTAGAAGTCGCCCATGCGGTAGAACAGCAGCTGTTCCGGGTGCTGCTGCTTGATGCTGAAGTACTGTTGCATCATCGGCGTGTGGGCGGTGGATTCGGATTTGCTCTTTTTCATCAATGACTCGAAATATGCGTAAAAGGCGGTGTCACCGGGCGCGATGGATGCGCTGAGGGCGGTGGCTGAGGCGCCGTTTCAGGTTGGCGCAAAGGGTATCACGTCGCTGCTTGTGACTGCAGCGCCGGGCAACGTTTGCGCGCGGTGAACCCTGTGCGCTTGAACGTGGTCGCAGGGGTATTCGCAGCGGGCCTGCCAACTGGCATGCTGTGGCCTGATTTCACCCTGTACAGGAGTACCGCATGTCGCACTATGACCCGTTGATTGACTCCGCCGCTGCACGGCTGGGCCGGGTACTGGATGAGCTTGGCTTCAAGGTGACCACTGCCGAGTCCTGTACCGGTGGGGGTATCGCTGAGGCCGTCACCCGGATTGCCGGCAGTTCGCGCTGGTTTGAAACCGGCTTTGTTACCTACGCCAACGCCAGCAAAAGCCGTTGGCTGGGGGTTGAGTCTTCAGACCTTGAGGCGCACGGGGCTGTCAGCGAACCGGTCGTTCAGGCGATGGCCAAGGGCGCACGGGATGCGGCGCAAGCGCAGATGGCTGTTGCCGTCAGCGGGGTTGCCGGGCCTGATGGAGGCAGCGCCGACAAACCGGTGGGCACTGTGTGGTTTGGCTGGGCGCTGGAGGATGGCAGCGTAGTCACTGAGTGCAAGCGTTTTCAGGGGGGGCGCCGAGAGGTGCGTGCCCAGACTGTTTTGCACGCACTTGAGCGGCTGGTAAAAGAAGCGCAGAAGCAGGCTGCGAACCGGTTGTCAGTCTGAATTAAATCGGGGGTAGGCGGGTCATTTTTTCTGTGGAATAATACTGACCAAATATACAGTAGTTGATCGGTTGGTCGCTTCGGTGCCCGCCCCAAGCCAAGAGGATGCGAAATGGACGAGAACAAAAAGAAGGCGCTGTCGGCGGCCTTGAGCCAGATTGAACGTCAGTTTGGCAAGGGCGCGGTGATGCGCATGGGCGATCACGAGCGTCAGGCCATCCCGGCCATCTCCACCGGCTCGCTCGGTCTGGATATCGCCCTCGGTATCGGCGGCCTGCCCAAGGGCCGTATCGTTGAAATCTACGGACCGGAGTCCTCCGGTAAAACTACTCTGACCCTGTCGGTCATCGCGCAAGCGCAGAAGCAAGGTGCAACCTGCGCCTTCGTCGATGCCGAGCACGCACTCGACCCCGAGTACGCCGGTAAGCTGGGCGTCAACGTGGATGACCTGCTGGTGTCGCAGCCCGATACTGGTGAGCAGGCGCTGGAGATCACCGACATGCTGGTGCGCTCCAACGCGGTGGACGTGATCATTGTCGACTCTGTGGCCGCACTGGTGCCCAAGGCCGAGATCGAAGGCGAGATGGGTGATCACCACGTCGGTGTGCAGGCTCGTCTGATGTCGCAGGCGCTGCGCAAGATCACCGGTAACATCAAGAACGCCAACTGCCTGGTGATCTTCATCAACCAGATCCGCATGAAGATCGGTGTGATGTTTGGTAATCCGGAAACCACCACCGGCGGTAACGCGCTGAAGTTCTACTCCTCTGTTCGTCTGGACATCCGCCGCACCGGCGCAGTGAAGGATGGCGACGAGGTGGTCGGCAGCGAAACCCGCGTCAAGGTCGTGAAGAACAAGGTAGCTCCGCCGTTCCGTCAGGCTGAATTCCAGATCCTGTACGGCACCGGTATCTACCACAATGCCGAGATCATCGATTTGGGCGTACAGATCGGTCTGGTCGAGAAATCCGGTGCCTGGTACAGCTATCAGGGCAACAAGATCGGACAGGGCAAAGCCAACGCGGCCAAGTTCCTGCAGGATAACCAGCAGGTAGCCGATGAGATCGAGAAGGCTATCCGTGATCAGCTGCTGGCCAAGCCGGGCAAGGCCAAGGCAGAAGCCGAGGCTGATGCAGAGCTGGAAGGCTAAGAGCGGAGCGTGATGCGCTCGCGTAACGCGCTGGACAGCCCGGCGGCAATTCGCCGCTCGGCAATGGATCTACTGGCGCGGCGCGAGCACAGTTACAGTGAATTGTTGGGTAAGCTGCGTCAGCGCGGCGCGTCGACTGATGCAGCGGAGATTGAGCTGGATCGCCTGGTCGAAGACGGTTTGCTCAGTGATGCGCGTTTTTGTGAAGCCTACCTGTATGCCCGTAGCCAGCGCGGTTACGGGCCCGCCCGGTTGAAGGAAGAACTACGCCAGCGCGGGGTGTCAGATTCGCTGGTGGAGCGCACGTTAGCCGAGTTTGACCAAGACTGGTCAGCGCTAGCTCAGCGTGTATTCAACAAGCGTTTTCCTGAAGGCAGGGCCAGTGATGCTGCTGAGCGCGGCAAGCAGCTGCGCTTTATGCAGTACCGCGGGTTTGGTGGTTTTCAGGTCGATTGATGAAGTCGATCAAGGCCCGCAGGCTGCCCTGATCCCGTTCATTGAAGTCAAAGCACAGACGCGTCAACGAACCCAGTTCGGGTTCATCCTGTTCCATCTCACACACGCCTTGCTGCACAAATCCCCCTGACCTGCAGATATGTCCAAAACGGGCGTCCAGCTGCGCCAGAGCCTGTTCGTTTAGTGGCTGATTCAAGCGCAACATGAACTGTTCGCCCACGCGCCGGGACGAGTGGTAATTGCTGTAGAAATCCAGCACTACCTGCATGGCCTGAGCGGGTGACGCGCAAGGTGTAAGCAGATTGATGTCGTCCGGTTTGATGTAGTGATTGTCTGCCAGTTGGCTGCGCAAGAACTGCAGGAAGGCCTGCCAGTACTGACCATCGGGTTGATCAAGCAGGATGATCGGCACCATCGGGCTCTTGCCCGTTTGCACCAGTGTGAGTACCTCCAGCGCTTCATCAAGGGTTCCGAAGCCACCGGGGCAAAGGATCAGTGCGTCGGCTTCTTTAATGAAGAACAACTTGCGCAGGAAGAAAAAACCGAAGGACAGATCGTGGCTGGTGTCGTGCACTACGCTGTTGGAGCGCTGCTCGAACGGCAAGGTGATGTTGAAGCCCAGGCTGTGATCCAGGCCGGCGCCCTCGTGGGTAGCGGTCATGATGCCGCCGCCGGCGCCAGTGATCGCCATGTAATCGTTGGCTGCGAGTTCGGCACCCATCGCGCGAGCCAGGTCGTACAGTGGATGGTCGGGCGGCGTCCGCGCTGAGCCGAAGACGGTTACCTTGCGGCGGCGCTTGAATATCTCCATTCGCGAAAAGGCCTGCTCCATTTCGCGAATGGTGTGCAGCATGATCTTGGCGTCCCAGCGGTTGCGGTCAGCCTGGGCCATGCGGATTACGTCCAGCAGCATGTCACGGTACAGCGAGGCGTTTTCGCTGTCAGCGGCGCAAAGCTGAATCAGCTCATCAACCTTGACGGGGATAGCGCTGCTGCCGGTCTGCCAATGGCGGCTGAGGTAGTCTGCCGGATCGTTTTCTTGCATTAGGCGGGCGCCTCAGAGGGTCTGGCAGTGATCGGCGATGAAGCTCTGCGTCAGCACAGGCTGGGCGCTTTCCTTGAGCACAAAGTGATAGGTCAGGGTTGCGCCCATGTCCAGCAGGCGGCGGAAACGCAGATCGGTGCAGACGCTCGATTGCAACTGGCTGCGGATCAGCAGCGGGTCTTCCTGCATGCGCTGCGCGTAGTCGGGATTGACGGCCAGGCGGTTGATCAACTCGTCGCCCTTGGCACTAAAGCCGAGGTCGGTGATGTTGCTGTTAATTTCTCGCGGGGTGTTTTCGCTGCTCTGGGCGGCGACCTGTTGCAGGGTCTCCGTCAGGCGAATATCACGCAGGGAGGCTGCTTGAATCGGAGCCGCCATGCTGGCGGCGAGAAGCAGGGGTAACCAGCGCATTGTGTCTCTCCAGATCAGATCATCTTGGTGCTGCGACTTCCCTTTCAGACCACGACCCGGGCAACTGGTTCGCAGCGGGCGACACACTGTTATAGCGTCATTCGTCAGCAGTGAATCGAGTAGAATGCTGGCATTGTGGTGCTGCACCTGTCTAGCCTGAGGAGTTGAGGTATGTCGGATAAGCCCGGCCATGCGGTTAACCGCTTGCGTGAAGAGGCGGTGGCGCGGTCCACTCGGCCGTTCAAGGCGCGCGGTGCCCGTGTGCAGCGCTGCCCCGGTTGTCAGCTGGCGCGTTGGGCGTGTATCTGTGCTCAGCGGCCAACGCTGGACTGTGGGGTCAGCTTCTGTCTGATCATGCACGCCTATGAGCCGCTCAAGCCGACCAACACCGGAAGGCTGATTGCCGACTGTCTGCCTGATACCCGCGCCTTTGTCTGGGCTCGCACCGAAGTCGACCCAGAGTTGCTCGCGTTGCTGGAGAATCCGCGTTACCAGCCTTATGTGGTGTTTCCCGGGGAATACGCGTTGCCGGATCAACCGGTACATCGCGTGGTGGAGCCGGAGGCAGGGCGGCGTCCGCTACTGATTATTCTCGATGCGACCTGGACGCAGGCGCGCAAGATGTTTCGCAAAAGCCCGTACCTGGCCAGCTTGCCCTTGCTCAGCCTGCACACCGAAAGACTCTCGCGTTACCGCCTGCGGCGCTCCAGCCGGGACGACCACCTGTGTACCGTGGAGGTGGCTGCGGCATGCCTGGCGCTGGCGGGTGAGGAGCGCGCGGCTGAACAGCTCGACGACTATTTCGAACTGTTCAGCCAGGGCTATATGGATTCCTGTCGGCGTCGGCCTCAGTGATGGCCGGCGGGCTCCTGCTGCACTGCAACAGTGGCCTGCTTGCGCCGATCCAGGTAGATGGGTACCAGCTGTGCGGTGAGCATACCGGCCAGCATCAATGCACAGCCAAGCAGGCCGCGCGGTGTCAGGGTTTCGCCGAGGATCAGCCAGCCGGCGAGCGCTGCGAACACCGCTTCCAGGCTGAGAATAATCGCCGCGTGGGATGTGATCGCATCCTTCTGGGCGACGACCTGCAGGGTGAATGCAACGCCCACTGCGAGAATGCCGCCATACAGAATCGCCGGCAGCGCCTGCTGAATGGCGATCAGGCTAATGGGCTCGAAGATCAGTGCCAGGGTCAGGCTGACCACGGCGCAGACCAGAAACTGGACGAACGAGACCAGGATCGGGTCGTAGCGGCTGGCCAGCGCGCCAACCAGCAGAACATGCACCGCCCAGAAGCAGGCGCCAACCAGTTGCAGCCAGTCACCGGGGGCTACGGTGAAGTCGGCGGTTACGCTCAGCAACACCATACCCACCAGCGCCATGACGGCCCCGGCCCACGTGCCGCGATGGGTGCGCATGCCGATAAACAGGCCAAACACCGGCACCAGAATGACGTAGAGGCCAGTGATGAACCCCGAGTTGGTCACGGTAGTGAACATCAGGCCAATCTGTTGCAGGTTGATACCCATAGTCAGCACCGCGCCAAGTGCAATGCTGCCAAGCAGCATCGCTTTACTCATGCGCGGTTGCGCGTCGCGTTTGGCAGGTTTGCGCAGCAGCCAGATCAGTGGCATGACCGTTATGGCGCCAAGCAAAAAGCGCAGGCCGGTGTACAGAAACGGACCGATGTGATCCATCCCCAGACGTTGCGCCACAAAGGTGCTTCCCCAGATCAGGGCGGTAATCAACATCAGTACATCGGCACGGTAGTGGCGCAGGTTCATCAAGGCAGGCTCGGCAGGCAAAACGCGCATTATCTGCGCTTGCGACAGGCATTTGCCAGATACAGCTGCTCGCACGGACTGTACCGGTACAACATGCCATTGACTGGGGCGCGTCCGGCTGGCAGTCTCAGCCTGCTTGTCTCCGCCGATAACAAAAAATAACTGCCAGGACACCTCGCATGGGTCTGACCTATGACATCTTGATTGCCGACGATCATCCGTTGTTTCGCAGTGCGCTGCGCCAAGCCTTGCGTGACGGTCTCGGCGACACCATTACCCTTAGCGAAGTGGGCAGTATCGACGAGCTGCAGCAATGTCTGGCCGACAGGGCAGACTGGGATCTGGTTCTGCTGGACCTGAACATGCCCGGCGCCTATGGCTTCTCCGGTTTGGCACAAATGCGTGGCCAATACCCGCAAATCCCCGTCATTCTGATTTCTGCTCAGGAAGAACCGACCATCGCCCGACGCGCACGGGATTTCGGTGCCAGCGGCTTCATTCCCAAGTCCGCCAGTCTGGAGGACATTCAAACCGCAGTGCAGGCGGTGCTTGATGGCGGCATCTGCTGGCCTGCCGGGATCGATAACCCGCCCGGCATGAGTACCGAACAGCAGCAGATCAGCGAGCGCGTTGCCAGCCTGACGCCGCAGCAGTTCCGCGTGTTGACCATGGTCTGCGATGGCTTGCTGAACAAGCAGATCGCCTATGAGCTGGATGTGTCCGAGGCGACCGTTAAGGCGCATGTCACCGCGATTTTCCGCAAGCTGAACGTGCGTACTCGCACCCAGGCGGCGCTGGTGCTGCAGCAGATGGAACTGACCAACTAGTAACTCCGGGCTTGCCGGCTACGACGGAAGTCGGCTGGGCAAAGCCCCGCGGCACTGCCAGACTGCAGGTTGTGACACTGTTGCGGGTTGAACGCGCCTCATGATGCTTTCCGGTGGGCTGGTAGCCTTCATATTTCTGCTCTACATGGCATTGCTGTTTGTCATCGCCTTCTGGGGTGATCGCAACGCGAGCGTGCTGAAGCCACGTCTGCGGGTCTGGGTTTACAGTCTTTCGCTCTCGGTCTGGTGTACCAGCTGGACCTTCTTCGGCTCGGTTGGTATGGCGACCAATCAGCTCTGGGGCTTCTTGCCCATCTACCTTGGCCCCTTGCTGTTGTTCCTGTTCGGCTGGCGTTTGTACGCACGCATGATCGCCATCAGCAAGCAGGAAAACATTACCTCCATCGCCGACTTTATTGCTTCGCGCTACGGCAAGTCGCAGAGCCTCGGTGTCGTTGTTTCATTGCTCTGTCTGGTCAGCGTGCTGCCGTATATTGCGCTGCAGCTTAAGGGCATCGTACTTGGCTACAGCCTGCTCAGCGCCGCGCCCGTCGACGCGCCCGGTGCGGTCGCGGCCTTTGGCGCGGAAGACACGGCGCTGGCGGTGACCCTGGTGCTGGCCCTGTTTACCGTTCTGTTTGGCACGCGCAGCCTGGATGTGACCGAGCATCACCGCGGCATGATGCTGGCGATTGCCTTTGAGGCGCTGGTAAAGCTGTTGGCGTTCTTGGCGGTTGGCCTGTTCGTCGTGTTTGGTCTGTTTGGGGGCGCCGCGGACTTGTTTACCCAAGCCCAGAACAGCGTGGTGCTGGAGGGCTATTGGCAGCAGGAGACCCCGGTTATCGGCCTGTTGCTGCAGACCTCCATCGCAATTCTCGCGTTCATTTGCCTGCCGCGGCAGTTTCAGGTCGCGGTAGTGGAAAACAGCGAACCGGGTGACCTGCGTCTGGCGCGTTGGGTGTTCCCCGTGTATCTGCTACTGGCCGGCCTGTTTGTGGTGCCGATTGCGCTGGCCGGGCAGATGCTGCTTGGCGGCGGCATGTCACCGGACTCGTATGTGATCAGTCTGCCGCTGTTGCAGGGCAACCCGGTGCTGGCCATGGCGGCGTTTTTGGGCGGCGCCTCGGCGGCGTCGGGCATGGTCATCGTTGCGGCTATTGCCTTGAGCACCATGGTGTCCAACGACGTGGTGCTGCCGATCCTGCTGCGTAACCGCGCGCGTCAGGAACACTCCTACGAGCAGTTCCGCGGCTGGTTGCTGAATGTCCGTCGCACCAGCATTTTGATCATTCTGCTACTGGCCTACGTGGTTTATCGTTTGATCGGGAGCGAAACCAGCCTCGCCAGCATCGGTCAGGTGGCGTTCGCGGCCATCGGCCAATTGGCGCCGGCGATGTTCGGCGCACTGTTCTGGAAACAGGCCAATCGCACCGGTGTGCTGGCGGGTCTGGTGGTGGGTATTGCTCTGTGGCTGTATCTGCTGGTGCTGCCGCTGGTGGGCGCCGGGTTGCACTGGCATACCGAACAATTGCCGTTTATCGAATCGGTGCGCAGTGCTGCGGCCGACTGGGGAGTCGATGCCCTGACTCTGGCGAGCGTGGTATCGCTGGTGTGCAACTTCCTGGTTTTTGTTGCGGGCTCGTTGTTTAGCCGCACCCGGGTGCTGGAGCACTGGCAGGCCAGCCGTTTTGTCAGTCAGGATGCCCAGCCCTGGGTGGATGGCCCGGGCAAGGTACTGTTGCGGGTGCGGGTCGACGATTTGCTCGAGCTGGCATCGCGCTTTGTCGGTGAAGACCGCGCCGATGCGGCCTTTGAACAATATGCCCTGCGTCAGAATATCCCCCTGCATGGCAGTCAGATCGCAGACTCGGGCTGGATTACGCTGACTGAACGTTTGCTTGCCGGGGTGCTCGGGGCGTCGTCTGCGCGGCTGGTGGTGAAGGCGGCCATCGAAGGCCGCGATATGCAGTTCGATGACGTGGTTCGCATTGTTGACGAAGCCTCCGAGGTGCTGCAGTTCAACCGCGGTCTGCTGCAGGGGGCGATCGAGAACATCAGCCAGGGCATCAGCGTGGTCGACAAATCACTGCGGCTGGTGGCCTGGAACCGCCGTTATCTGGAAATGTTCCAGTATCCGGAAGGGTTGATCGCGATCGGTCGACCGATTGCCGACATCATCCTGCATAACGCACAGCGCGGGCTGTGCGGGCCGGGCGATCCGCAGTTGCACGTCGACAAGCGGATCGCGTGGATGCAGCAGGGTACGCCACATCGTTCCGAACGGATGTTCCCCGATGGCAGCGTGATCGAGATCATCGGCAACCCGATGCCCGGCGGCGGGTTCGTCATGAGCTTCACCGATATCTCGGCATTCCGCGAGGCGGAAAAGGCGCTGCAGGAAGCCAACGAGAGTCTGGAGCGGCGGGTCGATGAGCGTACTCGCGAACTGTCACAGCTGAACCAGGCGTTGTTGAAGGCGCAGGCGCAAACCGAGCGTGCCAGCCAGTCGAAGAGCCGCTTCCTGACGGCGGTCAGTCACGACCTGATGCAGCCGCTGAATGCCGCGCGGTTGTTCTCGGCCTCGCTTGCTCATCAGTCCGATATGCCGCCTGAAGTGGAAGAACTGGTGCGCCACCTGGACAGCTCGCTGGCCTCGGCCGAGGAGCTGATCTCCGACCTGCTGGATATCTCGCGGTTGGAGGCCGGTCGGATTGTTCCGGAGTTGGGCGACTTTGCCCTTGGTGAGCTGTTTGATCCGTTGCGGATCGAATTCAGCGCCCTGGCGGCGGAGCAGGGGATTGATCTGCGCATCCACAGCAGCCGACTGCGGGTGCGCAGCGACATGCGCCTGCTGCGTCGGGTGCTGCAGAACTTCCTGACCAATGCCTTCCGTTACGCTAGCGCTGCGCGGGTAGTGCTTGGCGTGCGTCACCTGCGCAACGCGGTGCGCATCGAGGTTTGGGACCAGGGCCCGGGTATTCCGCATGACAAGTTGCAACTGATCTTCGAAGAGTTTCAACGCCTGGATAGCCACCGCACCCAGGCCGAGAAGGGGCTGGGCCTCGGGTTGGCGATTGCCGATGGTCTCTGCCGTGTGCTCGGTCATGAGCTGAGCGTGCGTTCCTGGCCGGGCCACGGCAGCGTGTTCAGTGTCACGGTGCCGATGGCGAGTACCCCGCGGGTGGTGCGCAGCCGGGCAGTCAAGCCTGAGCTGCCGCCACAGTTCGAGGGCGCGCCGGTGCTGTGCATTGATAACGAGAGCAGCATTCTGGCTGGCATGCAGAGCCTGCTCGGGCGCTGGCAGTGCCGCGTGGCGGTGGCGCGCGACCGGCAGGAGGCGCAGCAGGTGCTGGATCAGGGCTTTGTGCCTGAACTGGTATTGGTCGACTATCACCTCGACGATGGGGACACCGGTACTCAACTGATGCTTTGGTTGCGTGAGCGTCTTGGCAGTGACCTGCCGGGCGTGGTGATCAGTGCCGACGGGCGGCAGGACGTTCTCAGCGAAATCTCGCTGGCCGGGCTGTCGTATCTGCCCAAGCCGGTCAAGCCGGCGGCGCTGCGGGCGCTGATCAGTCGGCACATCGCTCTGGCGTGATCAGCCACCGGAACAGTTTGCGATTTGTTGATCTGTAGCTGTATCTGTCCCGTCGCTGGCCGACGGGATAGGCTTCAGACTCACCCGTTTTGACACTGCCCCGGTTTACCCTTTCCCATGTCTGCCAAAACCAATGCGCTGCTGCGCGGCGCGCGCGATACCGTACCCATGCTGATTGGCGCCATGCCGTTCGGCCTCATCTTCGGCGCACTGGCGGTGGCCAGCGGCCTCTCCGTACCTGCGACTCTGCTGATGTCGGCGCTGGTATTTGCCGGCTCATCCCAATTTATTGCTGTCAGCCTGATCGCCAGTGGCACCGGGCTGGTGGTTCTGTTGCTCACCACGTTTATCGTCAACCTGCGGCACATGCTCTACAGCGCCAGCCTGATGCGCTACGTCGGTCATCTGCCGCAGCGCTGGAAGATCCCGCTCGGATTCTGGCTGACCGATGAGAGCTTTGCTGTGGTTTACAGCTACTACCGGGATGAGAGCGTGGCCGATGAGATCAAGCACTGGTACTTCCTTGGCTCCTGCATCGCGATGTACAGCAACTGGGTGGTCTGCACCCTGATTGGCGCGCTGCTGGGCAGTGCATTGCCTGGGCTGGCTGGCTGGGGGCTGGATTTTGCCATGGTCGCGACCTTCACCGGGATCGTCGCACCGCTGCTGCGCACGCGGCCGATGCTACTGGCTGCAGTGGTTGCCGGGTTGGTGGCACTGATTGCCTATGACTTGCCGTGGAAGCTGGGCTTGATGCTCGCTGCGTTGGCCGGGGTAACCGCTGGCCTGCTGGCCGAGCGCTGGGGCGCTGCGACGTCAGCGAAGGAGGTGGCCAGTGAGTCAGTTTGAAGTGTTGCTGCTATTGGGCATGGCAAGTATTACCTTCGCCATTCGCTACACCCTGTTCGCGGTTGGAGACCGGGTGCGCTTCAGCCCGCTGGTCGAGCAAGCGCTGGGTTACGTGCCGGTTGCGGTGCTGACGGCGATTATTGTGCCTGCGGTCGCCATGCCGGACGGCAACGGCTTGCAGTTGAATCTGGATAACGCCTACCTGGTCGGTGGCATTGTCGCTGTACTTATCGCTGCCTTCAGCCGCAATCTGCTGCTGACCATCTTTGGCAGCATGGCGGTGTTCTTTCTCTGGCGTTGGTGGCTGCTCGCCTGATCACCATAGCGACACGCGCTTGCTGCACAGCGCTACCAGCATCAGCGCCAGTGCAGCGCAGGAAATGATGCTGGTGAAACCCAGTACGGTCGGTGCAAAGCCGATCATGTCACTGACAAAGCCAACGCCCAGCACCACCGAGGCCATGGTCAGATAGGCCATCAGATAAAACGCCGAGTTGATCCCGCCACGTTGGTCAGCCGGTGCGGTATTGCTGATCGAGGCGATGCCGACTACGCCGGTGGCGCCGGCGCCGCTGGCGGTGGCCAGCGTGGCGAGGGTAAACATCCAGGGCGAGCTGTACACCACCGCCGCAGCCATGACCCCCAGACCAATAATCAGCGTGCTTGGGCCGACCAACAGCAGACGGTCCAGCGGCTGACGCTTGCAGGCAAACTGGCTGACCCCGGCCATCAACTGCCAGCCGGCGGCGAACAGGCCTGCTTTGGTGCGATCGTCGATACCGACCAGTTTGGTCGCCAGCGACGGGCCGAGTGACGCATACAGGCTCCCGGTTGACCACGCCAGACAGATCGCCGCAGCGGCAAAGATAAAGGCGCCAAGCATCTCGCGCGGTACTTTGATGGTGGTCGGCCGCCAGGCGCGCCAGCGAAAGTCCGGGTGGCGTTGGCCGATATCGGCAGGCCAGGGCGCGAGCAGCAACAGTGCGACGGTCATCCCGCCAAGGAGCAGGGTCACCACAAATGGCCAAGTCAGCGCCGCATCGCCGAGACCAAGCATCAACGAACTGACGGTCGGGCCAGCAAAGGCGCCAAGGGTAAAAAACAGGGCCGACAGGGTGGCGGCGCGGGTCCAGTTGCCGTCCGGCTCCAGTTCGACCAGCGCCGCCGACGAGGCGCCGGTGACGATGCCGGTACCGATGCCGGTCAGTACCCGCGCGATACCGAGGCCGTAGATGTCGCTGGCGAGGATGAACATCACGGCGCCGGCGAGGATGAACAGCAGGCCGGGCACCATCATTTGCCGGCGACCGATCTTGTCCGACAGCGAGCCCAGGGTCAGCAGGGTGGTCACGACACCGAGGACGTAGATCGAGAATACGGCGGTCAGCGCGGTGGACGAAAAGCCCATCTTCACCTGCCAGACGGAGTACAGCGGAGTCGGAACGTTACTGGCGAAGATGGTGGTAAAAATCGCCATCAGGGCGGCGATCATCGCCAAACGGCGACTGGAGGCTGCGCTGGTGGTTGGCGAGTGGCCGGACATCTTCAGGTTCTCTATCGAATAAAAGCGGCGATTATCGCAAACTCGACGCCCTTGAGGACAGCCAGTGCGGCCATCACCGCTGTTGATGGGGCTCGGGCTCCGTTAGCGTTTGCGATAGCTCGGCGATCGACAGCGGTACTTTTGCGTCCAGAGCGCGATCGGCCATCAGGCGCAGCGCGGCGATGTCCGGCCGGCGTTGGGGCCATTGCTCGACGTACTCAATCAGCCGCGCCTCGCCGCTGTTCGGGTCGACGTTGGCCAAGGCAAAGCGGAACGGATGGTAGCCACTCATGCCCAGACGCAGATCGGTTGCCACCCATTGCCCCTCGATCAGGTCGTAACGCAGACGGTTCCCGGTAAACCAGCGCAGCCGCTGATCCTGTGGCGAGTTGGCCAACACCTGCTGCGCCTCGCTGGCGCGAGTCGGTAGCGCGATCAGCTCAAGCGGCTCATGATCAAGCCAGCCCACCAGCCCTTCGTAATAGATGTCGCCGTCGACTGCCATCACCCGCCAGAGCAGGGTATTGAATGGCGTCGGCGTGCTGAAGGTCGCCTGCGGCTGAATGCCCTGTTGCGCGAGGGCCGCCTGCAGCTGGTTGTCGGCCATCTGCTTGCCGATCAGGGTACTGCCGAGATACAGCGAGCTGAGCAGCAGACCGGCGTACTGCCAGCGTAAGCCGCTGCGGCCCAGGCCAATTACCAGCCCCACCAGCATCGCCAGCAGCAGCGGCAGGGTGTAGAGCGGGTCGATGATAAAAATGCTGGAAATCGCAATCGGCGGCATCGGCAGCGGCCATAACAGCTGGGTGCCGTAGGTCGTAAAGCTGTCGAGTAGCGGATGGGTGCAGAGCACCAGGGCCAGGGTCGTGAACAGGCGCTTGCCGCTGTAGCCCGCGTCTGGCCAGCGCTTGCGTATCAGCCAGGTGAGTACGGCTGCGAGCGCGGCGAGAACGAAAAGAGAGTGACTGAAGCCGCGGTGGTAGGTCATGTCGGCGACCGCGTCGCCATAGTCGATCAGTACATCCAGATCGGGGACGGTCGCCAGCGCCGCGCCGTAGATCAGCGCCTTGCGGCCCTGCCAGCGGCCGAGCATTGCGCCCTGGATAGAGGCGCCAAGAACGATCTGGGTGACTGAATCCATGGAAGGACTCCGCAGGGTGAGAGGCACAGACTACTGCATCTCGTCGCCCCGCGCAGTCTTGCCGCGGTTACAGCGCGTGTCAGCTCAGGTCGTGCTGACGGTCCAGCTCGATGCACTGGTCCAGCAGTTCCAGATAGGCCTTGCGGCTCTTTACCTTGGTCTGACGGAAGGCCGTCATGTTCAGTGCAGCCAGCTCCTTGGCCTTGGCCATGGCAGCGGCTTCCAGCTCTTCAGCTGGCACCACCTTGTCGAGGAAGCCGGCAAGCACGGCGTCGGCCGGGTCGAACATTTCAGCGTTGATCACCGCGCGGCCAAAGGCAGCCGGGGTCAGACGAGCGCGGGCCAGTTCGATACCGGCGTGGTGCATGGTCATGCCGATAGCGGTTTCGTTCAGGGCAATCTTGAACGGGCCTTCAACACCGATGCGGTAATCGGACGACAGCAGCAGGAATGCACCCTTGGCAATTGCGTGGCCAGTGCAGACGGCAACGATCGGGAACGGGTGAGACAGCATGCGGCGTGACAGGGTCGAACCAGACGCAACCAGCGCCTTGGCCGCGTCCGGGCCGGAGGTCATGACTTTCAGATCATAGCCGCCGGAGAAAATGCCCGGCTTGCCGCTCAGTACCACCACGGCACAGTCCTGTTCTGCCTGATCCAGCGCAGCGTTGATCGCCGCGATCATATCGGGCGACAGGGCGTTGACCTTGCCATTGTCCAAGCTCAGGTGGGCAATGCCATCAGCGAAACGATAGGAGACCAGCTCGCTCATCAGAAAGTCCTCACATAAAAAGTCATGCGGCATCAGCGCCGCAGCACAGAGCAGGCAGTTTACCAACTAATTCATGACTGGCGAGTCTGCCAGCGCCCGCCCCCAGAGTGGTTGAAAACAATAGAAAAAGGGTTTGCCAAAGCGCCCGGGTTTCGATACATTAGCGCGCCTCGGTAGCAGGGTAACTTGCAATCGAGATCCGGAGAGGTGTCCGAGTGGCTGAAGGAGCACGCCTGGAAAGTGTGTATACGTTAATCGCGTATCGAGGGTTCGAATCCCTCTCTCTCCGCCAAACAAATGAAAAAGCCCCAGCGCAAGCTGGGGCTTTTTCATTTGTGCGGTGAAAAGACAAAGACGGACGAGAACCCTAATGGTTCGACCGGAGCCAGCATCGCTGGCGCGGAACGTCGGAGCGCAGCGACGACGACCCGAAGGGTGAGGCGCAACGCGCCGAATAATCCCTCTCTCCGCCAAATACAGAAAGGGCCTTAGCGCAAGCTAAGGCCCTTTTTCTTTGCGCTGAATATCCTCGCTTGATATCGCCTCCTGCGCCCTTGGCCTGCCACTTCCGGGTCGATACGCCTTCTTCTGTCTCATTTGCGCCCTTGTTCTATGCCCCGTCTCGCGCAATGATCAGTTCGACGCGGCAGTGTACTGCGTCCTCGGCGGTGTGCCGGGTCCAATGACAAGGAGGCGGTATGGCGGAGTCTGTGGGTGCGCTGGGGGTGTGGCGTAACTGGTCCGGGTCGCAGCGGGCGGTGCCCGCGCGTTGGTGGCGGCCGGGCAGCGAGGGCGAGTTAGTTGCGCTGTTGCAGGATTCAGCCGGCGAGGTGCGGGTGACCGGTGCGGGGCATTCGTTCAGCGCGTTGTGTAAAACTGCCGGGAATCTTGTTTTCCTCGACCATCTAACCGGGTTGGTATCCCACGACGCCGAGCAGCTGACGGCCACTGCGATGGCGGGTACGCCGCTGCATCAGCTGGGGGCGTTGCTGTGGCCGCTGGGGCAGGGGTTGATCAATCAGGGTGATATTGACGCCCAGTCGCTGGCGGGTGCCTGCGGCACATCTACCCACGGTACTGGCCTGGGATTGGGGGCGTTCTCGGCGCAGGTGCGTGCCTTACGGCTGATTACGCCGAGCGGCGAGGTGATCGATGCCGACGCTGAGCACAATTCAGACGTGTTGCACGCTGGTGCGACTTCGCTTGGGGCGTTGGGGGTTATCACCTGTATCACCCTGCAGAACCGCCCCTGCTATCAGCTGGCCGAGCGTGAATATCTGCTGCCTCTGCGTGAGGTACTGGACAGCTTTGAACAACTGGCGAGGGACAACCGCCACGCCGAGTTTTGGGCCTTCTTCCGCACCGACAGGGCGGTGGTGAAGGTGCTGAATGAGTCCACTGAGGCGCCAACCCCTAAACCGCGTTTTAATCTGCCGGTCGACAAGGTGCTGGATCTCACCTCGCGCATTGCCCACGGCATCGGCGGCACCGATGCGTTGATGCAGCGGCTGCTGACGGGGCTGCACTCGGAGGTGCGCCGAGTGGGGCGCTCGCACGAGATATTTCCTAGCCCGCGGGCCTCTCGCTTTAATGAAATGGAGTACGAGCTGCCGCTTGAGCGGGGGCTGGAGTGCGTGGAAGAGGTGATCGCGACGGTGCAGCGCTCTTCGCTGCGCACGCTGTTCCCGCTGGAGTACCGCACGGTGGCAGCGGATGACGTCTGGCTGTCGCCGTTCTACGGGCGCGACAGCGCCTCCATCTCGATTCATCAACATATCTGTAGCGATTACCGGCCGCTGTTCGATCTGGTCGAGCCGATTTTCTGGAAATACGGCGGACGGCCCCATTGGGGCAAGCTGCATTCGCTGGATGCGGCGCAGCTGGCCGAGCTGTATCCACGTTGGGATGACGCCGCGCGGGTACGTGAGCGGCTGGACCCGCAAGGGAGGATGCTCAATGAGCATTTGCGCAATCTGCTGGTGCTGCCATGAGTGCGCATGACGCCTATTTCAGCCAGCTGCAGGCGGCATTGCAGAAGGAAGGGATGTTGCGGCCAAGCCTGATCGTCGATCTGGATCGGCTGGATCACAACATTGATCAGGCTGTAGCCATTGCCAGGCAGGCAGGCAAGGCGCTGCGGCTGGTGGAGAAGTCGCTACCGTCGTTTCCGCTGCTGGATTACATCGCCAGGCGTGCGGGCACGCGTCGGCTGATGTCCTTTCATCAGCCCTTCCTCAATCTCGATGCGCAGCACTGGCCGGACGCGGACATCCTGCTCGGCAAGCCGATGCCGGTGGCGATGGCCGAGCTTTTCTATCAAGCGCTTCAAGGCGAGTTTGATCCGCAGCGCCAGTTGCAGTGGCTGATCGATACGCCGGAGCGACTGCAGCAGTATTTGGCGTTGGCCCAGCGGCGCGGGATACGACTGAACGTGAATCTGGAGCTGGATGTCGGTCTGCACCGCGGGGGCATTCCCGAAGGCGAGGCGGGTGTGCTGATGCTGCGCGAACTGTTGCGTGTGATTGCAGAGCATCCGCAGCAGTTGGTGTTCACCGGTTTTATGGGCTACGAGCCGCACGTGGCGATGCTGCCACGCTTGTTCGGTGCACCGGCGCGGTTACTCGCTGGGGCGATGGCGACCTATCAGGCGCGGGTGGATCAGGTGCAGCGCGAAGCACCTGAGCTCTGGGCGCAGGCCCTGGCCGCCGACGGTCAGCCCGCGTTGACCCTGAACACCGCAGGCAGCCCGACCTACCGGCTGCATGATCAGGAGCAGGTGAGCAATGAGCTGGCAATCGGCAGTGGCCTACTCAAACCCACGCACTTTGATCTACCGAGCCTGGCCACGCACCTCCCGGCGCTGTTTATCGCCACGCCAGTGCTCAAGTGCGTCAATACGCTCAACTTGCCGGGTATCGGCTGGCTGCCGCAGGTGCTGTCCCGGCTTGGTGGCCGCGGGCGGCGGGCGCTATTCATCTATGGCGGCAACTGGCTGGCCGAGCCGGTTTCGCCGGCGGGGCTGGCGCCAAGCGCAATGTATGGCACCAGCTCGAATCAGCAGGTGCTGCTGGCGCCTGATGATGTGGCCCTGCAGGTGGATGACCTGGTGTTCATGCGGCCCACGCAAAGTGAAGCGGTGCTGTTGCAGTTTGGCGACCTGTTGGCGGTGCGTGGCGGTGAGATCGTCGAGCGCTGGCCGGTGTTTACTGGTTGATTGCTGCTGCCGGTTTGCGCGCGTTCACGTCTGGGTGGGTCGGCTGATTGCACCTTGCCATGTGTCGATAGCATGGTGAGAATCGGAGCAGATAGCGGCTCAGGACGAGCCGCAAGCGCACAGGGAGAGTGGTATGCGAGCAGATTGGGATGAGCGGCCGCGGCGTCGGCGCAGGGCGGATGAGTCGGCTGGCCGGCTGATTCGCTGGGGCTTCTGGGGTGTGGCGGCGGTGCTGGTGCTCTACGCCAGCCAGCCCGAGCTGGTTGAGCGGTTGAGCGAGCGCTTTTACGCGGGGGCGCCCATTCAGCAGCAGGCCGCGTCGCCTGCGCCGGCTCTGACGCCGCCGCAGCCCGTCGAGCCAGTCAGCGAGCATCAATCCCCTATCACTGAGGCCGACCTGGCCGCCGCTCGTGCGATTGCGTTGGGGCAAACCGGTAGTTCGTCGGGTGGTCGGCAAACGTCTTTCAGTGATGACAACTATGTACCACGCCGGGACGTCAACGTGATGGAGTCGCGCCATGTTCGTGAGTACGCGCAGGCGCAACCATCGCGGCCTGCACCGTCACGCCCTCGCGGCCTGAATGGCTCGGGCACGGTGACCGTTACCTGGGAGGATGCACGGCGTCGGGTTAGCCGTTGGCCAACCTCCTATACCTACCGCAACAGCATCATTGATACCGCCAGTTTCTGTAGCAACTATCGGCGAGGCTCCATTGAATATCGCACCTGCCGCAAGGGGGCGAAGGCGTGGCTGGGGCAGCGCTGTGGTAACGGCAACCGTGTGGGCGACGAGCGTCAGCGCATGTATTGCCATGCGCACTCCGGTTTCGGGCAGTGACTGGGCAGTCGTTATTCATCCTGTTTGTGGATCGATATTTTTGCCTGCCGTTGGGCGGCTGACGCCTTGCTTTTTGGTGGCGAAGGATTTAGCTTCTCGATCCGAAGCTAAATCACTGGTCGGCGTGGTCGACCCGTCATTTCCCAGCAAGAGGCGAAAACAAAGTGAAAACACGTATTACAGAACTGTTCGGCATTGAGCACCCGATTCTCCAGGGCGGTATGCACTGGGTTGGTTTTGCCGAACTGGCGGCTGCCGTTTCCAACGCTGGCGGTCTGGGCACCATCACTGGTCTGACCCAGAAGACGCCGGCGGATCTGGCCAACGAAATCGCCAAGTGCCGGGAACTGACCAACAAGCCGTTCGCCGTCAACCTGACCTTCCTGCCGACCGTCAACGCGCCTGACTACCCGGGCTACATCGATGCCATCGTCAAAGGCGGCGTCAAGATCGTTGAAACTGCTGGCCGCAGCCCGCAGGAATACATGCCGCTGCTGAAAGACGCGGGCATCAAGGTCATCCACAAGTGCACCTCCGTTCGTCACTCGCTGAAAGCCCAGTCGATCGGCTGCGACGCCGTTTCCGTTGACGGTTTCGAGTGTGGCGGTCACCCGGGTGAAGACGACATCCCGAACATGATTCTGCTGCCGCGCGCTGCCGAAGAGCTGGACATCCCGTTCGTTGCCTCTGGCGGTATGGCTGACGGTCGTTCGCTGGTATCTGCCATGGCGCTGGGCGCTGAAGGCATGAACATGGGCACTCGTTTCATTGCTACCAAGGAAGCGCCGGTTCACGAGAACGTTAAGCAGGCCATCGTTGCTGCGTCCGAGCTGGACACCCGTCTGGTCATGCGTCCGCTGCGTAACACCGAGCGCGTGCTGAACAACGCTGCAGTTGCTCGCATCGTCGAGAAAGAGAAGGCGCTTGGCGACAAGCTGACCTTCGCTGACATCATCGACGAAGTTGCCGGCGTATACCCGCGCATCATGCAGAACGGTGAAATGGATCTGGGTGCCTGGTCCTGCGGTATGGTCGCGGGTCTGATCCACGACATCCCGAGCTGTGAAGACCTGATCGAGCGCATCATGAAGCAGGCCGAAGACATCATTCGCGCCCGTCTGGTGTCGATGCTGTAAACCGGATTACCGCCCGACGCTGTGTCGGGCGGTAGCCACCGCAGGACAGATTCATGCCGACCAGCCATATTGATTGCAGTGTTGTAAAAACCGCCGAGGTCATCGGCGAATGGTGGTCGCTGCTTATTTTGCGTAATGCCTTCCACGGCATGCGCACCTTCGATGCGTTCCAGCGCCAGCTGGACATCTCCAGCAGTGTGCTCAGCGCCCGGTTGAAAAAGCTCACCGAGGCTGGGGTACTGCAGAAAGTCCCGTCCGCTGCTGACGGACGTTCCTTTGAATACCGCCTGACCCCCGCCGGGCTGGATCTCTATCCGATCATCATTGGCCTGATGCAATGGGGCGAGAAGTGGCGGCCGAACGGCCGTGGCGATCGCCTGCTGCTGCTGGAAAAGGCCACCGGTGAGCCGATTCGCGGCGCCGAGGTGCTGTCGGCCGATGGTCAGCCGCTCAAGGCCTGGGAAGTCGAAGTGCAAGCCGGCCCCGGCGCGGACGAGTACGTCCGTGAACTGGTTGGCGAGGCCTGACTCGCTCACGAATCTGCCATCTCGGGGTAGGCATCGCGGCTCACTTCGGTATCATTTGCTGACGCTCCGCGTACTGCGCGGCCACCTCATAGCTACAGGGATGGTTATTGAATGAAAGCTACCTCACTGCTTGCGCTGGGTCTGACCGGTGCTCTTCTCTCCGCGCCTCTGCAGGCGGTTACCGAATACGAGAAAAACGGTAACCTGCGTACGCAGATTACCCAGTGGATCAACAAAGCCCTCAACGGTGATGCCGAAGCGCAGCGCGAGCTGGCTCAGCGATACTACGATGGTGAAGGTGTCGAGCAGGACTATGCCAAGGCGTTCGAGCTCTACAGCGAGGCCGCGGAGCAGGGCGATGCCGATGCGCAGTTCTCGGTTGCCTATATGTATGACATGGGTGAAGGCGTCGAGCTGGATGACCTCAAGGCCATTGAGTTCTATACCAAGGCGGCCGACCAGGGGCATGCTGCCGCGCAGTTCAATCTCGCGCTGATGTACGACGAGGGTGAGGGCGTGCCGGTTGATGACCTTGGTGCAATTGAATGGTACATGCGCGCGGCTGATCAGGGGCACGCCGATGCCCAATACAATCTGGCCCTGATGTACGACGTCGGCGAGGGTGTGCCGGCCAATGACAGCAAGGCAGCCGAATACTATCTTCTGGCCGCGCAGCAAGGGCACAAGGATGCGCAGTACAACCTCGCGCTGCTCTATGACAACGGCGAGGGTGTGCGGCTCGACGATCGAGAAGCGATTCGCTGGTATACCGCCGCGGCTGAACAGGGTGATGCCGCTGCCCAGTACAACCTGGCCATCATGTATGACGAGGGCGAGGGTGTGCCGATCGATGATGTGCGCGCCGTCCACTGGTACCGCCAGGCTGCCGAGCAGGGCCACAAGGACGCGCAGTACAATCTGGCGCTGATGTACGACGAAGGGGAAGGCACCAAGGTGGATGATGCCGAAGCCATCAACTGGTACACCTTCGCCGCTGAGCAGGGCCACGCCAAGGCGCAATACAACCTGGCGCTGATGTACGACGAGGGTGAGGGTACGGCCGAAGACAATCAGGCCGCAATCAAGTGGTACACCGCTGCTGCAGAGCAGGGCGAGCGCAACGCCCAGTACAATCTGGCGATCATGTACGACGAAGGCGAAGGCACCCGTGAAGACAACCGGGAGGCCATCAAGTGGTACAGCGCGGCCGCCAGCCAAGGCGAACCCAGCGCGATGTTCAATCTGGCGATCATGCACATGAACGGTGAGGGTACACGCACCAACAATGCCATGGCCTATATGCTGTTTGCCCTGTGTGCCGGGCAGGGGCTGGACGGTGCACGAGAGGCGCGCGACGTGGTTGCCGAGGAGCTGAGCTCAAGTCAGCTCAAGAAGGCCCAGCGCGCTGCTGCCGAATGGACAGTAGGTGACCCGCTGCCGTCACTGTGAACGCACTATTCATGCTGTGAATAAGTTTTATCAGTGTGGCGGGGGTCCAATCCGTACGCAATTTGCGTACTGTATCGGTCCCCGCAGAACGGCCAATCGGCCGCCTTTGCATACCGAACAGTCTTTGTACTTCATCTTGCTTACATTATCCGGAGGTAGCTGACATGGCTGCGTTTGAAGATATCAAGAAGGTTGGCGTTATCGGCGCTGGCACCATGGGTCGCGGCATCGTGATGAATTTCGTCAATGCTGGTTACCCGGTCACCTGGCTGGACGTCAATGGCGAGATGCTGGAGAAAGGTCTGGTTGAGATCGCTGCTGTCTACAAGCGCTCCGTCGCCCAGGAGCGTTTTGACGACGCGGAAGCTCAGGCACGTGTTGCGCGCATCAGCACCACTCAGGACTACGCCGATCTGGCCGACATGGACCTGGTGGTTGAAGCTGTCTACGAGAACATGGATCTGAAGAAGAAGATCTTTGCCGAGCTGGACAAGGCCGTTAAGCCGTCCGCGATTCTGGCGACTAACACCTCCTACCTGGATATCGACGAAATCGCCTCCGCGACTTCGCGCCCGGCGCTGGTTCTGGGTCTGCACTTCTTCAGCCCGGCACACATCATGAAGCTGCTGGAAGTTGTGCGCGGCAAGGCCACTGCTCAGGACGTCATGGACGCCTGTCTGGCCGTTGGCAAGAAGATCGGTAAAGAAGCGGTTCTGGCCGGCAACTGCCACGGCTTCATCGGTAACCGCATGCTGGAAAAATACTCCCGTCAGTCCCGCGAGGTTGTTCTGGAAGGTTCCACTCCGTGGGAAGTCGATCAGGCGCTGCAGGGTTTTGGCATGGCCATGGGCCCGTACCGCATGTACGACGTGGTCGGCGTTGACCTGGGCTGGCGCTCACGTCAGCTGGCCGGTATCGGCCGCGGTGAGCCGATCGTATGGCTGGACAACAAGCTGTGCGAAATGGAGCGTTTTGGTCAGAAGAGCGGCCACGGCTTCTACAAGTACGAAGCGGGCAGCCGTCAGGCGATCCACGATCCGGAAACCGACATGATGGCCCGTGAAGTGGCTGAAGAAGCCGGCTACACCGCCCGTGACGTCTCCGCTGACGAAATCGTTACCCGTTGCATTCTGGCGCTGGTTAACGAAGGCGCGCGTATTCTGGACGAAGGCTTCGCCGAGTCTGCTGAAGACATCGACCGTGTTTACCGCTTCGGTTACGGCTTCCCGGCCGATCGCACTGGCCCGATGGCTTACGCCGACAGCCTGGGCCTGGACAAGGTGCTGGCCGAGATCCGCGCGCTGGAAGCTGAGCGTGGCGAGTTCTGGAAGCCGGCTGCAGGTCTGGTCAAGCTGGCTGAAGCAGGTGGTCGCTTCACCAAGGCCTGATTCAGGTAGCAAAAAACCGCGGCAGCTTGCGCTGTCGCGGTTTTTTGTGCCCGCGATTCCGGCAGTGCCGGATCGTGAAGCAGGAGGGCGGTATTACTTGTGGCTGACCGGGATGCCGGTAACGGTCTGACCGTTGACCGTCGCTTCCTTGAGCATGATCTGATAGTGCTGACCATCGGTTTCGATTTGGCTCAGGCGCACCAGCAGGTAGTTCCAATCCTTGGCGAACCACAGCGTGGTTTCGCGGCGGGCATCGGGCTCGCGCACCCGTTCGACCTCTACCGCGTCAAACTGGCCGGCCTTGGTGGTGACGCGTTCTTCGCCGACCACGCGAAACTCATACTCCTCCACTTCGTCGCCATCGACTACGCGGTAGGTCATGTCTGTTTTGCCGGCTGCCAGATCAGCCTGCAGGGCAAGCTGGTAGGTCGTCTTGTCGAGCAGGCCGGGCTCGGCCGGCAAGCTGAACGCTTCGCCCTTGTAGGTGCCGTTGACCTGCGCCTGCGGCCAGTCGAAGTGCTGAATGATTTCCTTGCCTCGGCCCAGCCCTCGACGCTCGTAGTGGTAATCGATCGGTTGAATTCGATCATCGGCCACGCGCAAGGTACTTTGCTCGGTCAGTTTGGCAACGAACATGCTGGCGCTGAAAGAGAGCTTCCAGCTGCCGTCCGGGTTGGGTTGCAAGCTGTGAATGGCTTCGCCGTTGACCGGAATGTTTTTCATGTCGGCGGCGTAGCTGGCGCTGAACGGTTCAAGTTCGAGGGCGCCGGCGGCGCTGGCGCTCAGGCTGAGCAGCAGGCCGGCGAGGGGTTTGGTAAAGCGATGGTGCGTTATTCTTTGAATTGTCGTGTTGGCATGCATCTGATCTTGTCTCATCTGCCGGATTCGATGTCTTCCAGTCTCAACCCGGTGCTGGGCACAGGTTTGTCGTCGAGACAGGCCTGATCTCCCTCCAGGCGCAGGCGGCCAGTTGCAAACCAGCGCGCTGCGAGCGGGTACAAACGGTGCTCTTTCACCTGTACGCGGGCGGCCAAGCTGGCTGCGTCGTCGTCCGGGTGAACGGTCACTCGTCCCTGTATGACTACCGGACCGCCATCAAGTTCTTCGGTGACGAAGTGAATACTGGCTCCGTGCTCGTCATCACCGGCGTCCAACGCGTGCTGATGGGTGTGCAAACCCTTGTGGCGCGGCAGGAGTGACGGGTGAATGTTGAGCAGTCTGCCACGATAATGTGTCACGAATTGGGCAGTGAGAATGCGCATGAAGCCGGCAAGCAGTACCAGATCCGGCTGGAATGCATCGATTGCGGCGATCAGTGCCTGATCAAAGGCCGCGCGGTCGGCAAAGTTGCGGTGATCGAGAGCGCGGGTCTGAATGCCGGCAGCGATGGCGCGGGTCAGGCCATAGGCTTCGGCTTTGTTGGAGATAACGGCGACGATTTCGGCCGGCGCGTCTGCGCCGGCGAAATCGTCGATCAGTGCTTGCAGGTTGGTGCCTGATCCGGAGATCAGGACAACAATACGGCTGCGCACGATTTAGTTGCCGTGCTGCAGTACAACAGCTTCGGCACCTTCCGCGCCGCTGGCGATACGGCCGATGATCCAGGGTTGCTCGCCGGCGTCACGCAGGCTTTGCAGGGCGGCTTCAGCTTGCTCCTGTGCAACGCAGATGACCATGCCAACGCCGCAGTTCAGCACGCGGTGCATTTCGGTCTCGTCGACGTTGCCCTGCTCCTGCAGCCAGTTGAACACAGCCGGGCGCTGCCAGCTGTTCAGATCGATGATTGCCTGGGAGCCTTCCGGCAGCACGCGCGGGATGTTTTCCAGCAGGCCGCCACCGGTGATGTGGGCCATGGCTTTGACCGCGCCAGTCTGCTTGATCAGTTGCAGCAGGGCTTTTACGTAGATGCGGGTAGGTGCCATCAGCAGTTCGCTCAGCGGCTTGCCATCGAGCTGGGTGCTGTGGATGTCGATGCCAGCAACTTCAATGATCTTGCGGATCAGCGAGTAGCCGTTGGAGTGCGGGCCGGAAGAGGGCAGTGCGATCAGCGCGTCGCCGTCGATGACCTTGGTGCCGTCGATGATCTCGGCCTTCTCGACCACGCCAACGCAGAAGCCAGCCAGGTCGTAGTCTTCGCCTTCATACATGCCGGGCATCTCAGCGGTTTCACCGCCGACCAGAGCGCAGCCAGCCAATTCACAGCCTGCGCCGATGCCGGTAACAACCTGAGCGGCAACGTCGACGTTCAGCTTGCCGGTGGCGTAGTAGTCGAGGAAAAACAGCGGCTCGGCGCCGCACACCACCAGATCGTTCACGCACATGGCAACCAGGTCGATACCGATCTGATCGTGCATGTTCAGATCCATGGCCAGACGCAGCTTGGTGCCGACGCCGTCGGTACCGGAAACCAGTACCGGCTGGCGGTAGCCTTCGGGGATTTCACACAGGGCGCCAAAACCACCCAGGCCGCCCATTACCTCCGGACGCGCGGTACGCTTGGCAACGTGCTTGATACGGTCGACCAGGGCGTTACCGGCGGCGATGTCCACACCGGCGTCTTTGTAGCTGATCGAGGGTTTGGAAGGCGTCTGGCTGCTCATGAGCGGATCTCGAACTGTGAAAAAAAGGATAGGGCTCGACACGCCTTGGGT
Organism: Halopseudomonas sp.; assembly: GCF_038130085.1. Lineage (NCBI taxonomy): Bacteria > Pseudomonadati > Pseudomonadota > Gammaproteobacteria > Pseudomonadales > Pseudomonadaceae > Halopseudomonas > Halopseudomonas sp. The sequence continues at coordinate 235,993 of NZ_JAYPMU010000003.1, forward strand.
GCTGTGCGGGCAGGCGCTTTCGAATAGCGGCATAGTCTACCAAGTCATGCTCGGCAGAGCCATGCTGAACGCGGCCTCCCGACGTACTGAATGCAGCGCACGGCGCTAGCCGGCGGCAAGTCGGTTGCCGCGCTCGCAAGGCTTGTTTAATGTAGCGGGTTAAATCCCTTCGCAGCGTCATGGCTGTGAAAACGTCCAGCTACTCTGACGGAAGCCTCCATGCCCCTGTTGCGTAACGCCTGTATCGGTCTTGTCTCCCTTTGTCTGCCATTGCTGTCGCAGGCTGCCGTTGTCGAATCGCTCTATCAGGTCGATGTCCCGCCGCGGGCCGAAGCGGATCAGTCCGCGCAGCTGGCTACTGCGACGCAGGTCATGCTGGAGCGGCTTGCGGGGGCCGGGGTAAAGACCGATGGCGGGCCGTTGGCTGAAGTGCTGGCCGAGCCGACCCGCGTGACGCGGCAGATTGGCTCGCTTGGCGATGATGGCGCGCTGCGAGTCGAGTTTGACCCGTTGCTGCTGCGCGAGGCTCTGGGCAAGGCCAAGGTTCCGGTACTGGGCCGCAATCGTCCGGGGATTCTGGTCTGGGCGGTGCAGGGTGATGACTACAGTCAGGACTTTCTTGGTGCTGCCAGTGAGATGGGCCAGGCGCTGAAGACGGCTGGTCGTTATCGCGGCGTGGCGTTGATGCAGCCGCTGGCGGATCTGCAGGATCGAGCCGACGTCAGCGAGCAAGATGTGCTGGACGCCAACCAGGATGTGCTTGAAGCAGCCAGTGAGCGCTACGCCAACGAAGGGGTGTTGGCGCTGGCGGTCAGCCGCGACGGTGAAGGCTGGGCGACAAATTGGACCCTGTGGCTGAACGACCGCAAGCTGACCGGCAAGGCCAGCAGCGATGATCCGTTGGCGATTGCCGATGAGCTGATGCAGGCTGTTGCCGCGGAGGTGCATCGTCAGTATGCGGTGGGTGGCGCCACTGCGGATGCGCCGGTTTCTGGCTGGCAGCTTGAAGTGAGCGGCATCAACAGTGTGGACGCCTTTGCCAATCTGCAGCGCACATTGCAGCAACTGGGCATGGAACAGCAGCCAAGCCTGCTGTCGGTTAAAGATGACCGGGTGCATTTCAGTGTCGACTTTGCCGGCGATCGTGCCCAGCTTGAACGCATGCTGATGCTGGATCAGCGGTTGGTCGAGGTTGACCCGCCGGCTGCGGAGTCGGCTGAAGTGCCTGAGTCAGACGTGCTGGCGGAGCCAGCGGCAGATGCAATCGAGCCAGCAGAGCAGGTCAATACGCTGTATTATCGCTGGCGCTGATTGCAGGCTTGGTTGCCTGAGACAGGTGCCTGAGACAGGGACGCGTCAGCGGCGTTGAGGGTCATGCCATGGTGTCTGCATGAATCGCTTTGTGCGCCTGCACGCCGTCTCTGCACCTGACACCATTCAAGGCGCCGTTCCTGGCCGCTCTCTTGCGGGATCGCTATCAGCCCTATTGCACACCCTGACCGTCTGCGGCGAGCCGCTGGCGGACAAATATGAAGTCGACAGTGTACGTGTCGAGTTGGATGAGGAAGAGCAACACTGATGTCGGCGGGACAACCAGTTCAACTGCCTTTGGGTATCAAGCTGCGCGACGAAGCAACCTTCGCCAGTTACTATCCGGGCCCCAACGCAACGGTGCTGGCAGCCACTCAGGCGTTTGCCTCGCCGAGTGCGGGTGTGCCGGAATGTTGTCTGTTCCTTTGGGGGACTGAAGGCACCGGCCGGACACACCTGTTGCAGGCGGCTTGTCATGCGCTGGCAGACGAGGGTGGGCTGGCGATGTACCTGCCGCTGGACGAACTCGCGGACGAGGGTCCATTACTGCTGGAAGGTATGGAGTCGGTTGATCTGCTTTGCCTGGACAAGCTGGAAGCAGTGGTGGGGCGGCCTGACTGGGAAGAGGCGCTCTTCCACCTCTATAACCGCCTGCGCGAGCAGGGAGGCCGGCTGCTGGTGGCCGCTGCTGCCGCGCCGAAGGCGTTGGGTTTGAAGCTACCCGATCTGGAGTCGCGCCTCGGCTGGGGCTTGGTGTTTCAACTGCAACCGCTGGACGACGACGGTAAGCAGGAAGTACTGAAGTTGCGCGCAGCGCAGCGTGGGCTGCAGCTGGGCGATGATGTGGCGCGTTACATCCTCAGTCGCGGTGCGCGCGGCATGGGCGAGCTGTTTGCGGCGCTGGAAACGCTGGATCAGGCGTCACTGCGTGACCAGCACCGTCTGACCATTCCCTTCGTCAAGCGGGAGATGGGCTGGTAGTCGCAGCTCCCGCGTAGCTGCCTGAGCGGTTCTGCTCAGGTTTCTCCCCGCTCCACCCGTTGCGCCTGGAAGCTCCAGCGAATGTAGTAGAGCGCCGCAACGAAATACAGCACGCTGAATCCTGCCATGAACAGGCCGTAGCTCAGGCGGCCTGGCTGGAAGCAGATCAGAACGCCCTGAATGAAGTACAGGTTGATGGCAAAGCTTAGCCAGGCGTGGGTGCGCACGTGGCCGGTGATCATGCCGGGCAGAAAAATCAGCAGCGGCAGTAACTGCACGCCGATGATGATGACCGGGTTGGCACCATGCAGATCAGCCACCAGCAAGTTATAGCCAAGCATCCCGAGCAGCAGTCCGGTGTAACCGATTAGCGCGATCAGTCGGCTGATGCGGCAGCGTGGCTGCAGATAATCCAGCGACGGTAGGGGTTTGTTCTTTTTAGCCACGGCTTTGAGCTCCTGCTGCCAGTTGGCAGGTAATGCTGCCAACCCGCTTGCCCAGCGCCCGGCACAGTTGGCTCTCGTGCTGATCCAGGCGACGCTCGCCCTGGCTGCCGGCGTGATGGCTGGCGCCGTAGGGCGTGCCGCCGCCGCGGGTTTCGGTCAGTGCACTTTCACTGTAGGGCAGGCCGACCAGCAGCATGCCATGGTGCAGCAGTGGCAGCTGCATCGATAGCAGGGTGGCTTCCTGGCCGCCGTGCAGGCTGGCGGTGGAGGTGAAGACGGCTGCCGGTTTACCGTTCAGGTTGCCGGCCAGCCACAGGCTGCTGGTGCCGTCGATAAAGTGTTTAAGCGGGGCAGCCATGTTGCCGAAGCGGGTAGGGCTGCCGAGAATCAGGGCGGAGCAGTGCTTCAGATCGTCGCTGCTGCAGTACATGGCGCCTTCTTCTGGCACCGGAGGCAGGGTGGATGTGGTCTCGGGCGCAACCGGCGGGACGGTGCGGATGCGCGCTTCGATACCGCTTTGCTCGACGCCCTCGGCGATCAATCGCGCCATCTCTGCAGTGGCGCCGTGACGGCTGTAGTACAGGACCAGAACGTACCCGGGCTGAGTCATGCAAATAGCTCCAGTACGCGCTCCGGCGGGCGACCAATGACGGCCTTGCCGTCGTGGATGACGATCGGGCGTTCGATCAGCTTGGGGTAGTCGACCATGGCTTGTACCAGCTGGGCTTCGCTGAGTTCTGGGTTGGCCAGATTCAGTTCCTTGTACGGATCCTCCCCCTTGCGCATCAGCTCGCGGGCGCTGAGACCCAGGCGCTCCAGCAGGTCAACCAGGGTTGCAGCGTCCGGTGGGGTATCCAGGTAGCGAACAACGTCGATATCGGCGCCACGCTGCTCGAGTAGTTCGAGTGCCTGACGGGATTTGGAACAGCGCGGATTGTGATAGATGGTGGTGGTCATCGGGATGTGCTCCGTGTGACGGTGGCCGAAGGCGGGGTTGGGGGGTATTCTAAGCGTTAATGCCTCGGGCTGTCAGGGAGATGAGATGCCGCGTCAACTGAATCTGTTTCTGCATTTCGTTCGTTATCTGGGGCGCCGCTTTCTCGAAGACAATTGCATCAAGAACGCGGCCGCGTTGACCTATACCACCCTGTTTGCCGTAGTGCCGGTCATGACGGTGGCCTACGCCATGCTCGCGGCGATTCCTGCTTTCGATCAGGTGGGAGGCCAGGTCGAGGCATTCATTTTCAAGAATTTTCTGCCTGCCAGCGGTGAAGCGCTGCAGCGCCATTTGAGCGAGTTCTCGACTCAGGCTCGGCAGCTGACCGGTGTTGGCGTTGCGCTACTGATGATTACTGCGCTGCTGATGCTGGTGAATATTGAGAAAGCCTTCAACGCCATTTGGCGTATCCGTCAGCCTCGCCGTGGCCTGTCCAGCTTTCTCCTTTATTGGGCAGTGCTCAGCATTGGCCCGCTGCTGCTAGGGGCCGCGTTTGTGGTTAGCACGTACATCGCGTCGATGTCGTTGTTCCAGCAGGGGGCGTTGCTGGGGACGATGTGGAGCGAGTTGCTGCTAGCCTTGCCGATCCTGCTCAGCATTGCCGCGTTTACGCTGATCTTTGTTGCGGTGCCCAACACCCGCGTGCCGCTTCGCTATGGCCTGGTTGGCGGTGTCTTTGTCGCGCTGCTGTTTGAGGCGGCCAAGGCCAGTTTCGGGGTCTACGTCAAACTGTTTCCTGGCTATCAGCTGATCTACGGCGCGTTTGCTGCAGTTCCGCTGTTTCTGCTGTGGATCTACGTCAGCTGGTTGATCATCCTGCTTGGGGCGGAGCTGGTCAGCAATATGGGCAACGGCCATGCCTGGCGCCGCCCTGAATACCCTTGGATGATTAATTTGCTCGCGTTGCTGCGGGTATTTCTGCGCGCGCAGCAGAGTGGCGATCAGGTTGATATGGCGCGGGTGAATGCAGACGGCTGGTCGATGCACGAAGAGTTGTGGCTGCAATTGACGGACTGGCTGGAGAGTGAGCAGGTGGTTACGCGCACCCAAAACGGCTGCTTCGTGCTTTGTCGCGATCTGGACGAGCTGCAACTGAGTCAGTTGCTCGAACGGATGCCTGTTCCTGTCGTGGCCCATGAGCAGCTCCCCGCTGCGCTCCCTGCGGCAGAGGAGTGGTACCCCGCGTTCAGTGAGGCGCTGGCCGAGGCTGACGAAGCGCGACGCGCGCGTCTGCATGGATCCGTCAAGCATTGGTTGCTGGGCGGCTCGCTCTCGGTTGCCGAGTTATCCGCTAAGGAGGGGGCGTGACAAGACTTCTAAAGATCGCAGGGCTGTTTGGAGCGCTGCTGTTGAGTGCTTGTAATGATGCTGGTAAGTGGCTCGATCACAATGGTGAGGCGGTTTCTCGTGAGCAGTTGCAGGGGCAGCGGGTGCTGGTCAATTTCTGGGCTGAGTGGTGCGGCCCCTGCCGCGACGAGCTGCCGGAGCTGAATCGGCTCGCGGCTGAGCTACCCCGTGGCCGGGTGCTTGGCGTCGACTATGATGGCGCTGTCGGCGATCAGTTAAAGGCCACTGCTGCGCGAATGGATATTCGTTTTCCGGTGCTTGGTTCGGACTTTTCCAGCAGCTACCAATTGGCGCGTCCGCAGGTGCTACCCACAACCTATTTGCTCGATGGTGAGGGGAACGTTCTTGCTACCCTTCAGGGGCCGCAGCATTACGACGATTTGAAACCGTTGATGACAACCGAACAGGGTGGGGCGCGATGAGTGAAATCTGTTTGCAGGGGCGGGTAGTTGGCAAGGTGCAGGGCGTCGGGTTCCGCCAAGCGACGGTGCGTGAGGCTAACCAACTGGGAATCAGCGGTTGGGTGCGTAATCAGGCCGATGGTAGTGTCGCGCTGATGTTGTGTGGCAAGGAAGAGGCGCTTGAGGCTATGACGGCGTGGCTGCAGCGCGGGCCGGATCGGGCCAAGGTGGACAGTGTCGAGCTGGAGGCCTGTGTCTGGCAGGACATCGCCGGGTTCGTGCAGCTCTGACGTGGCTACGGGTGTTAATCCTTGACGTACCAATAGCTGTACCAATAATCCAGCACGCGGTCTGGGTAGCGATTGCTGCCCAGACTGCCGTTATAGCGGGCTAGCGCGCGGCGCAGGTTGCCCTTTTCCTTGTCCATGTAGAATTTCAGGATGGTGCAGCCGTATTGCAGGTTGGTGGCGAGGTCGATCAGGTTGTCGTCGGGGCGGCCGATCTCGCTTTTCCAGAATGGCATCACCTGCATGACGCCCTGAGCGCCGACCGATGACAGGGCGTACGGGTCGAACAGGCTCTCGGCGTGCATCACGGCAATCACCAGATCCGGTTTGAGTTTTGCGCGGGTAGCTGCCTGGTGCGCCAGGCGCAGCAGTCTCAGGCGAGCCTGCTCGTCGGGAATAAAGGGTGCCATTCTGGTCGACATGTCGAGCAACCAGACCTCGGCGTCGAAGCGGTCGTGAAAACTGTCTGCGCTGGCAATGGTGCGCATCAATTCGGCGCGCAGCTCCGGGTCGATCGGACGGCTTTCGGTCGTCGCCTGACTGACGCCGGGGATCAGCAGTAAGAGCAGAAACAGCACCGTCCCTGGGCGCATGGCTCAGTCCTGCGGTTGATCGCGTTGATCTAGGGCCTGGATAAAGTCGTCCTGCAGGTGCGGGTCGCCGGTGGTCAGCAGAATCAGCATGTTCTCCAGCTGGCTGGCTTCCTCCTTTAATCCAAGTTCACTCAGGCGGTTGATCCGCTGGACCCATTGCTCGACGTCGTCTTCCTCAAGGTTGTCGTAAATCAGCTCGGAGGCCTCGTGCAGGACGATGCGCAGTTCGCGGTCGACCAGCAAAATGGCTTCGGCATGCACTTCGGTGCTGTGGCGGGCTTCCAGTTCGATCGTGCGTAGCTGATCGAAATCGACCGGTACGATGTCCTCGTCGAGCAGGTTCAGGCGAAACTGGCCTTCGCTGTCGGTTTCGCGCTGTACGCTTAATTCGCCGAGCTGAACGCCCACTGGCCGGTTGGCCCAGGGAAGACTCTGATACTGGCGATGCTGGTCGAGCAGATTGCCGCCGGCGTCGTACTGACTGACCCGGAACAGTCGGCTTTCACTGATGCGAATGTTGCGGTGCGGGGTGTCCAGTACGCGTGGCTCACCGGTTTCAATGTGCAGGGTGTGGCTGAGCAGTTCGCGTTCGATATGGCCGGACGCGGGTTCTTGGGGTTGGCTTACGCTACAGGCCTGCAGTGTGGCCAGCATGGCGCTGGCCCACAGCAGGCGGCTGCCCGTGAGGGCGTCCAGTCGATGCGGCATCATTTCCCCTGAATGCGCTCCAGCAGGTAGCTCATCATTTGGTCGGCAGCGACGCTGGTGGCGTCCTGGTCGCGACGATACTTGTACTCCAATTGGCCCTCTGCCAGGCCGCGGTCGCTGATGACAACGCGGTGCGGAATACCGATCAGATCCATGTCGGCAAATTTCACGCCGGGGCTGGTTTTTTTGTCTCGGTCGTCCAGCAGTACCTCGACGCCGGCGGCCTGCAGGCCTTCGTAGAGTGCCATGGTCGCCTGTTGGACGGCCTCGGAGCTTTCCATCTTCATCGGGATCAGCGCAACCTGGAATGGTGCCAGAGCATCCGGCCAGAGGATGCCGCGGTCGTCGTAGTTCTGCTCGATAGCCGCGGCGACTACGCGGGATACGCCGATGCCGTAGCAGCCCATGATCAGGGTCTGGGTTTTGCCTTGTTCGTTAAGTACGGTGCAGTTCATGGCCTGGCTGTACTTCTGGCCAAGCTGGAAGATGTGGCCGACTTCGATACCGCGCTTGATAACCAGTGTGCCGTTGCCATCCGGGCTGATATCGCCTTCGACGACATTGCGCAGGTCGGCCACGCGAGCGTACTCGGCGTCACGCCCCCAGTTCACGCCGGTATAGTGCTTGCCGTCGACGTTGGCGCCGCAAACGAAGTCCGCCTGGTGGGCGGCACTGTGGTCGGCGATGACGGTGACTGGCAGCTTGACCGGGCCAATGGAGCCGGGTTTGCAGCCAATGGCTGAGACAATCTGGGCTTCGCTGGCGAAAGTCAGTGGTGCGTGTACTTCCGGTAGGTGTTCTGCCTTGATTTCATTCAGCTCATGATCGCCGCGCAGTACCAGGGCAACCAATGGCTGGGGTTTGCCTTCTTCTTCGGCGCCAAGCACGATCAGGGTCTTGACCGACTGCTCCGCCGGGACCTTGAGGAACTCGCTGACTGCGGCGATGGTGAGTTGATCCGGCGTGTCGACCAGCTCCATCGGCTGGCTGGCCGCAGGGCGCTCGCCCTGCGGCAGTTGTGCGGTTGCCTTCTCCATGTTGGCGGCGTAGCTGCCGGTGTCGGAGAAGATGATTGCGTCTTCGCCGGAGTCGGCCAGGACGTGGAATTCGTGTGAACCTTCACCGCCAATTGAACCGTTATCTGCCACAACCGGGCGGAACTCCAGGCCAAGGCGACTGAAAATGTTGCAGTAGGCTTGGTACATGCCGTCGTAGGTCTGCTGCAGTGATTCCTGAGTCATGTGGAAGGAGTAGGCGTCCTTCATCAGGAACTCGCGGCCACGCATCAAACCAAAGCGCGGACGGATCTCGTCGCGGAACTTGGTCTGAATCTGGTACATGTTGATCGGCAGCTGCTTGTAGCTGGTGATCTCGTTGCGAGCCAGATCGGTAATAACCTCTTCGTGGGTTGGGCCTACGCAGAAGTCGCGATCATGACGGTCTTTCAGGCGCAGCAGCTCGGGGCCGTATTGCTCCCAGCGGCCGGATTCCTGCCACAGCTCGGCGGGCTGAATCGCCGGCATCAGTACTTCCAGCGCGCCGGCGTTGTCCATTTCCTCACGCACCACGGCTTCTACCTTGCGCAGTACTCGAAGACCCATTGGCAGCCAGGTGTACAGGCCTGAGGCAATCTTGCGGATCATGCCTGCACGCAGCATCAGCTGGTGGCTGATGACGGTGGCGTCGGAGGGTGTCTCCTTGAGGGTAGAAATCAGATATTGACTGGTACGCATGGGAAACGGGTGTCCTGATGTGACGGGCAATTTGGGCGGTATTGTACGATTGTGCCGGTAAGCCGTACAGTCCACGCGGCAGCGCGCCGGATTAGAGCCGCAGAAACAGAAAACCCGGCCGAAGCCGGGTTTTCCTCAGTGCCTGGATGCTTACAGCAGGGTCCAGGTGTAACCGACGATCAGGCGGTTCTCGTCGATGTCGCCGCCGTCAAAGTTCGCATCCTGACGAACGGTCGCATTGCGCCAGCGCACGTTTAGGCCTTCAAGCATGCCATTCTGTACGGTGTAGCGCAGTTCGCTGTCACGCTCCCAATGGTTGTCGCGGGTGACACCATCGGCTGCATGCTCAGGTGCGTTTACATCGATGTCGGTGCCATAGATGTAGCGAGTCATGAAAGTCAGGCCGGGAATGCCCAGGCCGGCGAAGTCGTAGTCGTAACGAGCCTGGTAAGACTTCTCGTCAATGCCGTTGAAGTCAGAGTACTGGACTGAGTTGGCCAGATAGATCTCGCCGTCGTCATAGTTGTAACGACCGTCGCCATTCATTTGCTGGTAAGCCAAGCCAAACGCGTGGTTGCCGGTGCTCAGGGTTACAGCGATGGAGCCAGCCTGGTTGTCGTACTCGTCGCCATCATTCTTATTTTCGTCGCTGGTGTCGTAGTACGCGACGTAAGTGTTCAGGCTGGTGCCTTCGCTCAGCGGGATGGTCCAATCAAAGCCAACAAAGCCACGCTTGTATTGGTCTTCGCTGTCGGCACCGTACAGAGACAGGTTGACGTTGTCGGTGAAGGTGTAGGTGCCGCCGAAGTAGGTCAGGTCCTTGCCGTCAGCATGGATGCCGTCGGTTTCGTTGGAGCTGTTCATTTCGCCGCGATCAGTCAGGCGGCCAGCCTCGACGAACAGTGCGTCGATCGAGTTGTTGGTGATGCTGTAGCCCTGGTAGTGGTTCGGCAGCAGGCGGCTGTCGTCGTAGTAGGCAACGGGGTTTTCTGGTTGGTGCACACCGTAGCGCAGAACGGTATCGTCCAGGATGGCCATTTTCACCGCGCCGCGGATTTCGGCGTATTCGTCTTTGGCGCGACCGTTGTTGTCGAGTGCCAGCAGGCCGGTGCCGGCGCGGCTGGGGCTGCTATCAATCTTGATGCCCTGCATCGCGATGACGTCAGCACCAAAGCCGATGGGGCCCTGAGTGAAGCCTGACTGGAAGTTCAGCAGGAAGCTAGTGGCGCTTTCTTCGCGCTTGCTCTGGCCTGGTGTGCTGTCGCGGAAGTCGCGGTTGAAGTAAACAGTGCGGTTGTACAGGGTGGCGGAAGCGCCTTCGACAAAGCCCTCGCCTTCTGCCATTGCGTGGGTCGCCAGCAAGCCGTTACCGGCGGCAACTGAATCGTACCGGGTTTTATGGAGGCCATTTCGTTTAAGTCAGGCCGCCATGGTC